>CAYIQU010000038.1:0-8933 GCA_964365645.1 uncultured Hyphomicrobiales bacterium
CTTTCGCCGAAGGTCGTGACGCGGAACAGGTGGCCGAAGGTGTTGCCGCTCATGGGATGTTCTACACCACGGAAATGTCGGGGGCGTCGACCGCCTTCATGCCGACGACGTTGTAGCCGCAATCGACGTGGTGGACTTCGCCGGTGACGCCGCTCGACAAATCCGACAGCAGGTACATGCCCGCGCCGCCGACGTCGTCGAGGGTGACGTTGCGCCGCAAGGGCGAATTGTATTCGTTCCATTTCAGGATGTAGCGGAAGTCGCCGATCGCCGAGGAGGCCAGCGTCTTCATCGGCCCGGCGGACAGCGCGTTGACGCGGACGCGGTGCTTGCCCAGGTCTTCGGCCAGGTAGCGCACGCTCATTTCGAGGGCCGCCTTGGCGACACCCATGACGTTGTAGTGGGGCATGACCCGCTCGGCGCCGAAGTAGCTGAGCGTCAACAGGCTGCCGCCGTTGGGCATCAGCTCGGCCGCGCGCTTGCAGATCGCGGTGAACGAGAAGCACGAGATGTTCAGGGTCCTGGCGAAGTTGTCGGGCGAGGTGTCGATGTAGCGGCCCTTGAGTTCGTCCTTGTCGGAATAGGCGATGGCGTGGACGAGGAAATCGAGCTTGCCCCAACGGTCCTTGAGGGCGGCGAAAACCGCGTCGACGGTGCCCGGATCGGCGACGTCGCAGGGCAGCACCACGTCCGAGCCGACCGAGGCGGCGAGCGGGCGGACGCGTTTTTCCAGCGCCTCGCCCTGGTAGGTGAAGGCGAGCTCGGCCCCTTGCGCGCGCGCGGCGCGCGCGATGCCCCAGGCGATCGAGCGCTCGTTGGCGACGCCCATGATCAAGCCGCGTTTGCCGTGCATCAGGCCGGGGGCGGGGGAAGCGGGGGACGTCATCGTGACCTCGTGAAATTGCCGTGACGGCGCGCGAATCGGGCGCGTGGACCCGATGGTACACGAAAGGAGGGCGCGCGCAAATTCAGCCCTTGTCCTTAGTTCTTGTCCTCGGGCGTCGTGTCGGCGGCGGCCGGTTGGGCGGGTTCGCCCCGGACCGTGTAGGGATGGCCTTCCGTCCAGGCGCGGACGAAGTCGACCAGTTCGGCGTCGGGGCGGGACGGCAGCACGACCTTGAGAATCGCGTAGTGGTCGCCGCGGGTTCCGTCGCCACGGACCAGGCCCTTGCCCTTGAGCCGCAGGAGAGTGCCGGTGTTCGCCTCGGCGGGCACCGTGACCATGACCGCGCCGTCGACGGTTTCCACGTGGACGCGGCCGCCGAGAACGGCTTCCGCCAGCGTGATCGGCACGTCGGCGTGAATGTCGTCGCCCTCGACGCGGAAGGTGGGGTGGGGTTCGATCGCGATCTCGACCAGGGCGTCGCCGGTGCCGCCGCCGCCCAGACCCGGCATTCCCTGGCCGCGCAGGCGCAGGACCTGGCCGTCGCGGGTGCCCGGCGGAATCGTCACCTTCAGCCGCTTGCCGTTGGTCATGCCGACGTTCTTGATCGCGCCTTGGGCCGCTTCGACGAACTTGATCTTCAAGGTGTAATCGACGTTGGCGCCGTTGACCTTGATTCCGCCGGCGCGGGTGGTGTGGTCGCGGAAGAACTTGTCGAACGGATTGCGCCGGGTCGAACCCGCGCCGGACGCCGCCGCCGCGCGGGGACGCTTCGGCGCGCCCGAGGCATCCACTTCGCCCCGGTCGTAGCGCGCGCGCGTCTCGGCGTCCGAGAGCAGCGAATACGCGGCCGCGACGTGCTTGAATCGTTCCTCGGCCCGCGCGTTGCCGGGCTGATGGTCGGGGTGAAGCTCGCGCGCCAGCCGCCGATAGGCCGTCTTGATTTCGGCGGCGCCGGCGTCGCGGTCGAGTCCGAGAACGGAATAGGGATCCTTCATCGCGCGGACTTTACCACGGCCGGGCGTCGCGGCAACAAAACGCCGGCCGGAAACGGCTCCGGCCGGCGTGAAATCAGGCGCGACTCGCAAGAGTTTTACTTGCGCCCTCGGCGCGGGCGCGAGAAATCCCGCGTTCTCCTTGCGCCCTCGGCGCGGGCGCGAGAAATCCCGCGTTACTGGACGATCTGCCAGGTGCCGTCGTTCTGGCGGCAGGCGCGTCCCGTCGCGCGCTCGGTGCGGCCGTCGATGGTGACGGTCGTTTCATACTCGCGGCAGTCCTGGCCGCTGGCCGAGCGGTAGGTGCTGACCGGGGTGTAGGTGCCCGAATGGCCCGAATCGGGGTTGCGCCAGGAGGACGTTTGGCCGGCGCGGCTGGTTTCGAGCGAGGTCTGCGCCGTGCGCTGGGCCATGGCCTTGTCGGCGTTGTCCAACGACTTGCCGATTTCGCTGCCGATATAGGCGCCGGCCAGCGCGCCGATGGCGACCCCCGCCAACTGGCCCTTGCCGCCGCCGACCTTGGAGCCGAGCAGCGCGCCGGTGCCCGCGCCCAGCACCGTGCCGACGGTTTGCTTGGGGCTGTCTTGCATGTTTTGGCAGCCGGCGAGCACAACCGCCGCCGCGAGCGCCAGAACCGTACCTGTCTTTTTCATCTGTTTATTCTCCGCGTGAGGCCTCTCCGCCCGGGAAAGGGCCAGGAAAGGGATTGGGAAACTCTGGAATTGAATATAGCCTGATGGCGGAATATGGCAACTTTATGGGGGGCTTGGCGGGCCGGGGACCCTGTGGATTCAGCGCCTTACGGCGACGGCGACGGCGGAGCGGACGGGACCATGAGCCAAGAAGGACACGAAGACCCGATCGGGCTTTTCCACGCCTGGTTCGCCGACGCCGAGAAGGCCGAACCCGCGGACCCCAACGCCGTGGCGCTGGCCACCGTCGATTCGTTCGGCGCGCCCTCGGTGCGGATGGTCCTGCTCAAGGACGCCGACGCGCGGGGCTTCGTCTTCTACACCAACCTGGACAGCCGCAAGGGCCGCGAGTTGGGGTCCAATCCCAAGGCCGCGCTGTGTTTTCATTGGAAGTCGCTCAAGCGCCAGGTGCGCGTCGAGGGCGCCGTCGAGCGGGTGACGGACGCCGAGGCCGACGCCTATTTCGCCTCGCGCGCGCGCGCGAGCCAGATCGGGGCGTGGGCCTCGCTCCAGTCGCGGCCGCTGGAGAGCCGCTTCGCGCTCGAGCGCCGCGTCGCCGAGTTCACCGCCAAGTTCCACGTCGGAACGGTGCCGCGTCCCGACACTTGGTCCGGATTCCGCCTCGTTCCGGCGACGATCGAGTTCTGGCGGGAACGGCCGTTTCGACTGCACGAGCGAACGGTGTATCATCGCGAGGCAAGCGCCTGGACCGTCCGGAAGCTCTATCCGTAAGGATCGCCCGAACCATGCCGGAACCCGCCGCCCTGTCGCCTGAACGCAACGGCCGTCTTGTGCGCCTGGCGGCGCAGGCGTCCGTCGCGGTCGCGTCGTTCCTGATCCTGGCCAAGTCGGCGGCGTGGCTGGCGACCGATTCCGTCAGCCTGATGTCGACGCTGATCGATTCGCTGCTCGACGTCGGCGCGTCGCTGGTCAACCTCGTCGCCATCCGCCACGCCCTGGAGCCGGCCGACCGCGAACACCGTTTCGGCCACGGCAAGGCCGAGGCCTTGGCCGGACTCGCCCAGGCCGCCTTCGTCGCCGGCTCGGCCGTCTTCCTGCTCGCGCAAGCCGGCGAGCGCCTGCTGCGCCCCCGGCCGCTGATCAACACCGACATCGGCATCGCGGTGATGGTGCTGTCCATCGTCGTCACCATCGCCCTGGTCTTGTTCCAGAAACACGTCGCGCGCCGGACCCGGTCGGTGGCCATCAGCGCCGACTCGCTGCATTACGAGACCGACGTGCTGGCCAATCTCGGCGTCATCGTTTCGCTGGTGCTGGTGTCGCGCTTCGGCTGGGGCGCGGCCGATCCGCTGATCGCGGTGGTCATCGTCGGCTACATCCTGTGGGGAGCGTGGGGGATCGGGGCCCGCGCGCTGCACATCCTGATGGACCGCGAAATTCCCGACGCCGACCGCGAGACAATACGCGCGCTGGCCCGGGCGCATCCGGGGGTGCGCGGGGTGCATGATCTCAAGACCCGCTCGTCGGGGACGCAAATTTTCGTCCAGCTTCACCTCGAATTGGACGGCGCGATGCAATTGAACGAGGCCCACGACATCGCCGAGGACGCGATCAAGCGGATCATGGAGGCCTACCCCAACGCCGAGGTCATCGTCCACGAAGACCCCGAGGGCGTTATCGAGAAGCGCTCCCATTACGGTTGACGGAGCAAGAGCGATGCTGTTTCGATGGAATGGCTTGGTTGGCGCGGCGATCCTTTCCCTGAGCGGCGCGGCGGCGGCCCAGGATTTCGTCGTCCGGGAAACCGAGATCGAGGATCGCAAGGCCGTCTACGCCACGGTCGAAAGCGTCGACCGGGTCGACGCCCGCGCCCGGATCGCCGGCACCATTTCCCGCTTGGTCGTGGATGAGGGCAGCCCCGTCGCCAAGGATCAGGTGATCGCCGAGGTTGTCGACCCCAAGCTCGATTCGCGGCGCGCGGCGCTCGAGGCGCGCATCCAATCGCTCGAATCGCGGCGCAAGCTGGCGCGCATCGTGCTGGAGCGGACGATCAAGCTGCGCCAGTCGGGTTCGGTCGCCCAATCGCGCCTCGACGAGGCGACGACCGACCTCAACGTCATCGAGCGCGATCTCGTCGCGCTGGCGGCCGAACGCAAGATCATCGTCCAGCAGTTGGCCGAGGGCGCCGTGCTGGCGCCGGCCGATGGGCGCGTGGTCAAGGTTCCGATCACGGCCGGCGCGGTGGTGATGTCGGGCGAGACGATCGCGACCATCGCCGCCAACGCCTATATTCTGCGCCTGCAATTGCCGGAGCGGCACGCGCGGTTCCTGCGCCTCGGCGACGAAGCCCTGGTGGGCGAGGCCGGGCTCGATCCAAGCGCGACGCCGTCAGGCATCCGCTCCGGCGTGATCGCGCGGGTGTACCCCGAGTTGCGCCAGGGGCGCGTGGTCGCGGACGTGGAGGTCTCCGGCATCGGCGGTTATTTCGTCGGCGAGCGGGTCGCGGTTCATATCGTCACCGGCCGGCGGCGGACATTCGTCGTTCCCGCCGATTATCCGTTCCGTCGCCACAGCCTGACGTTCGTCCGGCTCAAGGACGGCCGCGAGGTCGTGGTGCAGACGGGCCTTTCCGCGAACGGCGCGATCGAGATTCTGTCCGGCCTCGTCGACGGCGACGTGTTGACCCGGCCGGGGACAGGGCCATGAAACTCGGCGTTTCCGGATCGCTCACCCGCGCCTTCGTCCATTCGCCGCTGACGCCGCTTCTGCTGCTGGTGTCCGTCCTGCTCGGCATCCTGGCGCTGGTCGTTTTGCCGCGCGAGGAAGAACCCCAGATCATCGTTCCCCTGGTCGACATTCGGGTCGAGGCCGACGGCCTCAAGGCCCCCGACGTCGTCAAGCTGGTCGTCGAGCCGCTTGAGGACATCATCAAGGGGATCAACGACGTCGAACACGTCTATTCCATGACCGAGGACGACCGCACCGTCGTCACCGCGCGATTCAAGGTCGGCACCGAGGAAGAACGCGCCATCGTCCGCGTTCACGACGAAATCCGCGCCAACATCTGGCGCATTCCGATCGGCATTCCCGAACCGCTGATCGTCCGGCGCGGCATCAACGACGTGCCGATCGTTACGGTGACGCTCGCGCCCGCGCGCGACGCCGCCTCGCGCTGGGACGACAACGGCGTCTACAAGGTCGCCGAGGATCTGCTGCACCACCTCGCCAAGGCCGACGACGTCGGCCTGGTTTTCACGGTCGGCGGGCGGGCCGACCAGATCCGGGTGGAACCCGATCCGGAACGGCTGGCGCGGTACGGCGTGACATTGAACCAGCTTCTCGACAAAATCCGCCACGCCAACCGGCGCTTCGTCGCCGGGCAATTGCGCGAGCGGGATCGGACGCTGCCCGTCCTCGCCGGCCAGAACCTCGAGGGCGTTCCGGACATCGGCCAGCTCATCATCACCAGCCGCGACGGCCGGCCGGTCTACGTCAACGACGTCGCCCGGGTGGTGGTCGGAGCCAAGCCGGAGGAGAGCCGGGTTTGGCACGTCGCCCGGGACAAAGCCGGCGTTTTCGAGCCGCGTCCCGCCGTCACCATCGCCATCGCCAAGCGCCGCGGCACCAACGCCGTCGAGGTCGCCCGGGCCATCCAGCGCCAACTGGACGTCGCCAAGGGCAACCTGATCCCGCCGGATATCGAGGTCGTGGTGACGCGGAACTACGGCCAGACGGCGACGGAGAAATCGAACGAGCTTTTGTTCCATCTCGCCTTGGCGACGGTGTCGATCGTCGTTCTCGTCGCTTTCGCGCTGGGCTGGCGCGAAGGGGTCGTCGTCCTGGTCGTGGTGCCGACGACGATCCTGCTGACGCTGTTCGCGTCGTGGCTCATGGGATTCACCATCAACCGGGGCAGCCTGTTTGCGTTGATCTTTTCCATCGGCATCCTGGTCGACGACGCGATCGTGGTGGTCGAGAATATCGCCCGTCATTGGGCGATGAAGGACGGCCGCGACCGCGTGCGCGCCGCGATCGAGGCGGTCGCCGAGGTCGGCAATCCGACCATCGTCGCGACCCTGACCATCATCGCCGCGCTGTTACCGATGATGTTCGTGTCCGGCCTGATGGGGCCTTACATGAGTCCCATCCCCGCCAACGCCTCGGCGGCGATGCTGTTCTCGTTCTTCGTCGCCGTCATCATCACGCCGTGGCTCGCCGTCCGGCTGAGCTATGTTCGTTGGGGCGAGGGCGCCGCCGCGTCGCCCGGCCATGAACCGGACCACGCCGGCCGACTCGGCGCGATTTACCGCCGCTTCGCGACCCCCATCCTGGCCGATCCCCGGCTGGCCCGGAAGTTCCTGGCGGCGGTCGCGGCGGGAACCGTTCTCGCCTGCCTGCCGTTTTTGACCAAGACCGTGACCGTCAAGCTTCTGCCCTTCGACAACAAATCCGAGCTTCAGGTGGTGCTGGATTTGCCCGAGGGAAGCTCGCTCGAGGCGACCGAGCGCGCCCTGATGGAAACGGCGCGGCGGATCCACGCTATCTCCGAGGTGACCGACCTTCAGATCTACGTCGGAACGGCCGCGCCGTTCAATTTCAACGGGCTGGTCCGCCATTACTATCTTCGCCGCCAGCCGTGGCAGGGCGACATTCAAGTCAATCTCCGGCCGAAGGGCGAGCGCTCGCGCCAAAGCCACGCCATCGCCTTGGACATCCGCCGCCGGCTGGCCGACATGGCGTTGCCGGCCGGGACCGATCTCAAGGTGGTCGAGGTGCCGCCGGGCCCGCCGGTGATGGCGACCTTGATGGCGGAAATCTACGGCCCCGACGCCGAAACCCGGCGCGCGGCGGCAAGGCGCGTACGCCAAGCCTTCGCGAGCGTGGATTTCATCGCCGACATCGACGATTCCTTCGGCGCCCCCTTTGAGCGGCTGCGGATCGAGATCGATCAGGAAAACCTCGAATTCCACGGCGTCCAGGAACAAGCCCTCTACGATACCCTTCAAGCGCTGCTGGGCGGGGTGCGGGTGGGCTATTCGCCGCGCGGCCCCGGCGTCAACCCGGTCGAGATCGCGGTGCGCCTGCCCAAGGATGCGCTGACCGCCAGCGAGCGGCTTCTCGCCACGCCGGTCGCCGCGCCGGGCGAAGCGGCCGACCGCGGCGTCAACGTCGAGTTGGGCGACGTCGTGCGCCTGCGGCGCGAGCCGACGTCCTACCCGATTTACCGGCGCGACGGCCGTTTCGCCGATGTGGTGACGGGGGAACCGGCCGGGCGTTTCGAGGCGCCGATTTACGGGATGCTGGCGGTCGGCGACGCGCTCGCGAAAACCGATTGGGCCTCGACGCCGAACGCCGCCGCCGGCGAGAACAAAACCCAAAAGAAGGGCGCGATCCGCCTGCACGGCCAGCCGGTGGACGAGTCCGGCGTGACGCTGCTGTGGGACGGGGAATGGGAAATAACCTACGTCACCTTCCGCGACATGGGCGCGGCTTTCGCTTTCGCCCTGTTCGCAATCTACGTCCTGGTCGTCGCGCAATTCGGCAGCTTTCTTTTGCCGCTGGTGATCCTGACGCCGGTGCCGTTGACGCTGATCGGCATCGTCCTGGGGCACGGGCTGTTCGGCGCGCCGTTTACCGCCACCTCGATGATCGGGTTCATCGCGCTCGCTGGGATCATCGTCCGCAATTCGATCCTGCTGGTGGATTTCATCCGGCAGCGGCGGGCGGCGGGCGCCGGATTGCGCGACGCGTTGCTGGACGCCGGGACGGTTCGCATCAAGCCGATCGTGCTGACCGCGGCGGCGGCCATGATCGGCGCGGCGTTCATCCTGCCCGATCCGATTTTCCAGGGATTGGCCATTTCCCTGGTGTTCGGGCTCTTGTCGTCCACGGCGCTGACGATGCTGGTGATCCCCGCGCTGTACATTTGGCTGCGCGACGACGGCCGGCCCTTGACCCATGGTTGAGGGGCCATGACCGACGAAGACCAGGCCGAGGCCGTCGCGTTCTTGTCCGCCCCCGAGACCTATGGTCCCGGCGTCGCCGACGTGCGGCGGATCGAGACCCACATCTCGCACGTCTTTCTCGCCGGCGATCGCGCCTTCAAGCTGAAGAAGGCGGTGCGCTATCCCTATCTCGATTTCTCGACGCTGGAAAAGCGCCGCGCCGCCTGCGAGGCCGAAGTCGCCGTCAATCGCCGCACCGCGCCCGGCCTTTACAAGGGCGCGGTCGCGCTGGTCCGCCGGCCCGACGGGCGGCTGGCGATCGACGAGCCGGGCGTGACGCCAAGCGATCCCGTGGACTGGCTGGTGGCGATGGCGCGCTTCGACGAGGACACGCTGTTCGACCGGCTCGCGCGCCGGGGCGCGCTGGACCGCCGCCTGATCGGGGAACTGGCCGCCG
>CAYIQU010000039.1:0-8875 GCA_964365645.1 uncultured Hyphomicrobiales bacterium
ATCATCTTTTTCGCCTTGCCGACGAGACCTTCCGGCGCGCCGGACTTGATGGCGATCTTGCGCGGCTTCATCGCCTCGGGCACTTCGCGGGCGAGGTCGATCCACAGCAACCCGTTGTCGAGTCCCGCGCCCACCGCCTTGACGTGGTCGGCCATCTGGAACTTGCGCACGAAATCGCGCGCGGCGATGCCGTGATAGAGATAGCTCGCGGATTTTTCGGCGGATTTCTTGCGGCCGGTGACGGTCAAGGTGTCGTCGACCGCCTCGATGGCGATCTCATCCTCGCCGAAGCCGGCGACCGCCAGCGTAATGCGGTAGTTGTTTTCGCCCGTCGCCTCGATGTTGCAGGGCGGATAGTTCGGCGCGGCTTGCTCGTGCAGCGCCTCGTCGAAAAGACGCGCGAAGCGGTCGAAGCCGACGGTGGAACGGAACAAGGGGGAAAAATCGAAGGTGGTCATGGCGTTACATCCTCTGTTGAGCAATGTTTCACCGCCGGATGGCTTGAGTTCGGCCAAACCCGGCGCCCCGGACCCTCCAATAGGCGTCCGGTAAGGCGGAAGTAGGCCGCAAAACCCGCCGCCGCAACCCCATCTAGTCCCTTGACCTAAAATACTTATTTCAAAGAGATCCCCGGTTCGGCCAAAACCTTGCTGGCGATCCGGTGCGCCTCGACGCCCGCCGGCACGCCGCAATAAATCGCGATCTGGATCAGCGCGTCCTGCAGCTCGGCCCGGGTCAAGCCGTTACCGATGGCGGCGCGGAAGTGCAACTCGAACTCGTGCGAGCGGTTGAGCGCGGCCAGCATCCCAAGATTCAAAAGGCTGCGCTGCGGACGGCTCAAGCCCTCCCGGCCCCAGCACGCGCCCCAGCAATATTCGGTGAGGATTTCCTGGAAGTCGCGGTTGAAAGCGTCGGCCTGGTCGAGGGCCTTGGCCACCCGCTCGCGGCCCAGCACTTCTTCCCGAATCGTGCGGCCCTTATCGAACGTTTCCTTGGACATGGACTGTGCGCTCCTTTTGATCCTGGTCGAATAAACCGGACCGGTTATACTACGGCGAAAGGAACGCGGGCTTTGGAAATCGACGTCTTTTTCGACATCGTCTGTCCCTGGTGCTACATCGGCAAGCGCCGGCTGGCCCATGCCCTGGCCGAACGGCCGAACCTGGCGCCGACCATCCGCTGGCGGGCATTCCTGCTCAATCCCAACATGCCGCCCGAAGGCGTCGATCGGGATTTCTATCTGGTCCGCAAGTTCGGCAGCGAGGCGCGCGTGCGGCGCATTCAGGGCACCATCCTGGAGGCCGGGCAGTCGGTCGAAATTCCCTTCGCCTTCGACCGCATCCACCGCACGCCCAACACCGTGAACGCGCACCGCATGGCCTATTTCGCCGAGCGCGCGGGCAAGGCGGACGCGACCATCGAGGCCCTGTTCCGCGCCTTCTTCCTCGAAGGCCGCGACATCGGCGAGCCGGACGTTCTCGCCGACCTCGGCGTCGAAGTCGGGCTCGACCGCGCGGCGTTGTCCGGCTATCTCGCCGGGGACGACGAGATCGAGCGGGTCGTCGAGGAAAACGCGCGCGCCCACCGCACGGGCATCAACGGCGTGCCGGCGTTCGTCTTCAACGGCCACATGGTCATCTCCGGCGCCCAGGACCCGCAGGTGTTGATCCGCCTGCTCGACGCCGCCCAGGCGACCGGCGATGCTGCCTGACGACACGGCACCCATGGGCACCCCATCCCGCCTGCACCAGATCGGCGTCACCTACGACCCGGCCCAAGATCGCATGGTCCTGCGGGTCAGTTCGACGGACAAGTCGGAATGGCGGCTGGCGCTGACGCGCCGCTTCGTGCGGCTGTTGTGGGGCGCCCTGGTCGGGGTTCTCGAACGCCATCCCGACATCCGCGCCGACCTGATGCCCAAGGTCCGCGAGGCGATGCTCTCCATGCGCCACCAGGCGGTGGTCCAGGCGACCGACTTCGGGCAACCCTTCGCCGACGGCAACACCGACATCACCTCCAACACCGGCCCGCAACTGGTGGTCGGCGGCAACGTGCGCCCCAAGGACGAAACCCATATCGAGGTGCGTTTCCGCACCGCCGCCGGAACGGATATCGCCTTCGCGCTCGACAAGGAACGCCTGCACGCCTTTTGCCACATGCTGGTGCAAAGCGCGACGGCGGCGGAATGGAACCTGCCGTTGGCTATCGGCGATGCCGCCGTGGTTGCGCCCGGCGGCGAGAAGGTTCACTGAGCGGCGGCGGCGATGCGTCCCAGTTCGACGAGAAGATACCGAACGCCCTTCAGCCGGTCGGCGGGCGTATCCCAACTCCGCGAAAAGACCAGCCGGTGATCGGGACGCAGGCGCACGGTGCCTGTGTTCGCGGTCATGAACCGCACCAGCCCCGCCGGGTTGGCGAAGTTGTTGTTGCGGAACGAGATGACCGCGCCCTTGAATCCGGTTTCGACCTTCTCGACCCCGGCGGCGCGGCAGAGCCCCTTGACCGCCACCACCTGCAGCAGGTTTTCCGCCTCGGCCGGCAGCGCTCCGAAACGGTCGATCATTTCGGCGGCGAAGGCGTCGATTTCCTCGCGTCCGCTCAAGGTGGCGAGACGCCGATACAGGCTCATCCGCACCGCCAGGTCGGCGATGTAGGATTCCGGAATGAGAACCGCCATGCCGAGGTTGATCTGCGGGCTCCACTCCCCCGCCGCGCGCTCGCTTTCCAGGCCCCGGGCCTCGGCCACCGCGTCTTCCAGCATCTGCTGGTAAAGCTCGACGCCGACCTCGCGGATGTGGCCCGACTGCTCCTCGCCCAGCAGGTTGCCCGCGCCGCGAATATCGAGATCGTGGCTCGCCAGCGTGAACCCGGCGCCCAGCGTGTCGAGCGTCTGCATCACCTGAAGGCGCTTTTCCGCCGCCGCCGACAACGCCCGGCCCGGCGGCAAGGTCAAATAGGCGTAGGCGCGCGTTTTCGACCGCCCCACCCGCCCGCGCAACTGATAAAGCTGCGCCAGGCCGAACATGTCGGCGCGATGGATGATGATGGTGTTGACCCGGGGCATGTCGAGGCCCGACTCGATGATGTTGGTGGACAACAGCAGATCGAAGGTCCCGTCGGTGAACGCGGTGATGGACCGTTCCAGGTCGCGCGGCGTCATGCGTCCGTGAACCATCGTCATTTTCAAGTCCGGGACCAGCGCCTTCAGCCGCGTCGCCATGCCGCCCAAGTCCTCGATGCGCGGGCAAACGCAGAAAATCTGGCCCCCGCGAAAGCGTTCGCGCACGATCGCCTCGCGCACGATCACCGGGTCGAACGGCAGGACGAAGGTGCGCACCGCGAGCCGGTCGATCGGCGGGGTCGCGATCAGGCTCATCTCCTTGAGGCCGGCGAGCGCCAGTTGCAGGGTGCGCGGGATCGGAGTCGCCGACAGGGTCAGCACATGAACGTCGGAGCGGAGCGATTTCAGCCGCTCCTTGTGGGCGACGCCGAAGTGCTGTTCCTCGTCGACCACCAGCAGCCCCAGATCGCGGAAGGCGATATCCTTGGCGAGCAGCGCGTGGGTGCCGATGACGATGTCGAGCTTGCCCTCGGCCAGTTCCTTCTTGATGGCCTCGACCCGGGTCGCGCCCGTGAGCCGCGACAACTCCGCGATCCGCACCGGAAACCCCTCGAAGCGGGCGGCGAAGGTCCGCGCGTGCTGGCGGCACAGCAACGTCGTCGGCGTCACCACCGCCACCTGGCGGCCGGACAGCGCCGCGACGAAGGCCGTGCGCAAGGCCACCTCGGTCTTGCCGAAGCCGACGTCGCCGCACACCAGCCGGTCCGTCGGCCGGCCGCCGGCGAGATCGCCGACCGCCGCCTCGATGGCGCGCAACTGGTCTTCCGTCTCGGCGTAGGGAAAGCGGGCGCAGAATTCGTCGTAGAGTCCTTCCGGCGCGCTCATGGCCGGAGCCGTGCGGACGGCGCGCGCGGCGGCGACCTTGATCAATTCCGCCGCCATTTCCCGAATGCGCGACTTGAGCCGCGCTTTCCGCGCCTGCCACGCTACGCCGCCCAGCTTGTCGAGGGCGACGCCCGCTTGTTCCGAGCCGTAGCGGGAGATCAGTTCGATGTTCTCGACCGGCAGATACAGCCGATCGCCGCCGTCGTAGAGCAGGCGCAGGCAATCGTGCGGGGCGCCGCCCGCTTCCACCGCCTGAAGCCCTTCGTAGCGCCCGATGCCGTGGTTGACGTGAACGACGAGATCGCCCTCGGCCAGTTCCGAGGCCTCGGCGATGAAGTTTTCCGCCCGCACCCGTCGCCGGGCGCCGCGCGCCATGCGCTCGCCGAGCAGGTCCTGCTCGGTCACCACCGCGACGGACGGCGCGATAAAGCCCCTCTCGAACCCGACGACGGCCGTGGCGATGGCGGCGGCCGGAACCTTCGCCAGATCGCCCCACTGGGCGACGGCGACGACGGATTCGATGCCGTGTTCGCGCATCACCGCCGTCAAGCGGTCCCGCGAGCCCTCGCTGAACGCCGTGACCAGAACCCGGCGACCCTCGCGGCCCTGATCGGCGGCGTAGGCCTTTACCGCTTCGTAGACGTTGGCGTCGGGGCGCACCCTGATTTCGGCGAAATCGCGCCCCACCCGGCCGCCCGCGTCCGCGACCTCGACGATGCCGGCGGGCGCGGTATCGGGCGCGGCGAAGGGCGAGAACTCGGCCACCGCGCGCGCCGCGAGCCGATCCGTCCATTCCGCCGGCTCCAGATAGGTCCGTTCCGGCGACACCGGGTTATAGGGCGCGGCGGCCTCCTCGCCCTTGCCGCGCATCGCCCGGCGGGCCTGGAAATATTCCGCGATCAAGTCGAAACGCGCGGCGACGGCTTCCGCCGCCTGGTGGTCGAGCGCGATCAGGGCATCGGTCGCGTAATCGAACACGGTTTCCAGGTTTTCATGGAAAAGCGCGATCCAGTGCTCGACGCCCATGGGGCGCCGACCCGCCGACACCGATTCGTAGAGGATATCGTCGGCGCCCGGCGCGCCGAACAACGCGCGATAGCCGGTGCGGAACCGCGCGATCGAATCCTCGTCCAACGGCACTTCGCTGACCGGTTTCAGGACGGCGGCGTCGATGCGGGCGACGGTGCGCTGGGTTTCGGGATCGAAGGCGCGAACCGCCTCCAACGAATCCCCGAAAAAATCGAGACGCAACGGCCGTTCCATGCCCGAGGGAAAGACGTCGAGAATGCCGCCGCGCACGGCGTACTCGCCGGGCTCCATCACCGTCTGCGTGCGGCCGTAGCCGTGGCGGATCAGGAACCCGACCACCGCCTCGAGCGCGAGCGCCGCGCCCGGTTTGAGCGCCAGCACGGCGCGGGAAAACGCGGCGCGCGGCGGCAGTCGCTGGAGAGCGGCGGAAACGGTGGTCAAAATCACGCGCGGCGCGGCGCCGGCTCCCGCCGTCAGGCGCGTCAAGGCGTCGATCCGGCGGCCGACCACGCCCGCGTTCGGGGAAACGCGATCGAAGGGCAGGCAATCCCAGGCGGGCAGTTCCAGCCGCTCGACGTCGGGCGCGACGAAAGCCATCGCTTCCGCGTGGCGGGCCAGCGCGGCGTCGTCGCGGGCGACGAACAGCACCGAGCCCGCGGCGCGGGCGAGATCGGCCAGCGCCAGGGCGTCGAATCCCTCCGGCGCGCCGGCGAGCAGCCGCCGGCCGGGGAGATTCAAGGGTTTGACGAGAACGGCCACGACGTCACAGGTCCCTGGCGAAGGATTTCAACATCGCCAGCACATCGTGATCGAACCCGGCGGGCGCGGCGCGCTTGGCCGTGATCCAATCGAACAGGTCGTTGTCGGATTGATCGAGCAGTTCCTCGAATCGGTCCAACTGGCTTGCGGACAGCTCCCCCAAGCGGCGTTCGGCGAACCGGCCGAGCAGCAGGTCGGTTTCCTGCATTCCCCGGTGCCGGGCGCGGTAGAGAAGGCGCTTCAAACGGGCGTCCAGGGACATGGGCGGAGCGATTCCGGCGTTGCCTCGGGCCGAAGGGGCCCTAGGATATAAGCCGTCGATATAAGCCGTTCGCGCCCCCCTGTCAGCCATTCTTCCATGCGCCCCGAAGCCTTGTTTCCGATCTTCAAGCCCGTGACCGCGCTTGCCGGCATCGGGCCGAAGCTTGCCCAGGCGGTGGAAACCCTCGTCGGCCCCAAGATCGTGAACCTGCTTTGGCACCTGCCCAGCGGGATCGTCGACCGCCGCCACTCGCCCGCCATCGCCCTGGCCCGCGCCGGCGAGATCGCCACGCTGACGGTCACGGTCGAGCGCCACCGCAAGCCGCCCAACGCGCGCCTGCCCTACAAGGTCGTCTGTTCCGACGCGACCGGGCGGATGACGTTGGTCTTTTTCCACGCCCACGAGGACTACCTGACGAAAACCCTGCCCGTCGGCGAAACGCGGGTGATCAGCGGCCGAATCGACCTGTTCGACGGGGAAGTGCAGATGGCGCACCCCGACCATATCGGTACCCTCGAGGATCTGGATCGCATTCGCGCGGTCGAGCCGGTTTATCCGCTGACCGCCGGCCTATCCCCGAAGGTTCTGCACAAGGCGATCCGGGGCGCGCTCGATGCCGCGCCCGAATTGCCGGAGTGGATCGAACCCGGCTGGCTGGCCCGCAACGACTGGCGGCCCTGGCGCGAGTGCCTCCACGTCGCCCATGCGCCCGCCGACGACGCCGATCTTTCGCCGACGACGCCGGTCCGCATGCGGCTCGCCTACGACGAGTTGCTCGCCAATCAACTGGCGTTGGCGATCGTGCGCGCCTCGCTTCGCCGCCTGAAGGGCCGCGCCATCGCGGGCGACGGCCGCTTGCGCGCCAAGGCGCTGGCCGCCCTGCCGTTCGCGCTGACCGGATCGCAGGAATCGGCGGTGCGCGACATCCTCGCCGACATGGCGACCGAGACGCGAATGCTGCGCCTTCTGCAGGGCGACGTCGGCAGCGGCAAGACGGTGGTCGCGCTGCTGGCGATGCTGAACGCGGTGGAAACCGGGAGTCAGGCCGCGTTCATGGCGCCGACCGAAATCCTCGCCCGCCAGCATCTGGCGACCCTTACGCCGCTCGCCCAGGCGGCGGGCGTCCGCGCCGCCGAGCTCACCGGGCGCGAACGCGGCCAGGCACGGGACGACGCGCGCGCCGGGCTGGCGTCGGGCGAAATCGCCATCGCCATCGGCACCCACGCTTTGTTTCAAGAGGAGGTCGCCTTCGCCGATCTCGGCCTTGCCGTCATCGACGAGCAGCACCGTTTCGGCGTGCATCAGCGCCTGACCCTGGCGGCCAAGGGCCGCGCGGTCGATATGCTGGTGATGACGGCGACGCCGATTCCGCGGACCTTGATGCTGACGGCCTACGGCGACATGGATGTCTCGCGCCTGACCGAAAAACCCGCCGGCCGCAAGCCGATCGACACCCGCGCCGTTCCCACCGAACGGATCGGCGACGTGATCGACGCCGTCGGCCGGGCGCTGAAGGACGGCGCGCGGGTCTACTGGGTTTGCCCGCTGGTGGAGGAATCGGAAGTCGTCGATCTGGCGGCCGCCGAGGATCGCTTTCGTCACCTCAACCAGATATTCGGGGAACGCGTCGGCCTGGTCCACGGGCGCTTGAAGGGCGCCGCCAAGGACAAGGCCATGGCCGATTTCGCCGAAGGCCGCACGACCGTTCTGGTGGCGACGACGGTGATCGAGGTCGGCGTCGACGTGCCGGAAGCGACCGTCATGGTCGTCGAGCACGCGGAACGGTTCGGCCTCGCGCAACTGCATCAGCTGCGCGGGCGCGTCGGCCGCGGCAGCCGGCCGTCGACCTGCATTTTGCTTTACGCGTCGCCGCTGACCGAAACCGCGCGAGCGCGGCTCTCTATTTTGCGCGAGACCGACGACGGTTTTCGCATCGCCGAGGAAGACTTGCGCCTGCGCGGGGCGGGCGAGTTGTTGGGCACCCGCCAGAGCGGCCTGCCCGCATTCCGCTTGGCCGATCTCGCCGTCCACGGCGAGCTGTTGGCGGCGGCCCGCGACGACGCCAAGCTGGCGCTCGCGCTGGACCCCGATCTCGAGGGGCCGCGCGGCCGCGCGCTGCGAACGCTGCTTTACCTGTTCGAACGCGACGAAGGCGTTCGCTTGCTGCGGTCCGGCTAGACGCCGATGCGATGCGAAGAGGGGATCGTCGCCGGTCCGCGATCGGGCGGGATGACGATGCCGGTGGAAACGACCAGCTTGATCGCCTCTTCCACCGTCATGGCGAGCGGGATCGTCTCCCGTCGAGGCACGAAAAGCATGAACCCCGACGTCGGGTTGGGCGTGGTCGGCACGTAGATCATGACCATGTCGCCGTCCGCCATGCGGCCGATTTCGCCCTGCGGCCGGCCGGTGACGAAGGCGATGGTCCACGCGCCCCGGCGCGGGTATTCGACCAGAACCGCCTCGCGGAAGGCATTCGACTTCTGGGCGAAGACCGCCTCGAAAACCTGCTTGGTCGCGCTGTAGAGGCCCCGGATCACCGGCATGCGCGCGAAGATGCCTTCCGAGAAACGGGTGAACTGCCGCCCGACGAACCCGGCGGTCAGCGCGCCGACCAGCGTCAACCCCACCACCAGGGCGACCAGGCCGAGGCCGGGAATGGTGAACGGCAGAAACTGCTCGGGATTGTAACGAGCCGGGATAAGCGCGGCGATCTTGTCGTCGACGAAAGATATGAAGCCCCAGGCGACGTAGATCGTGACAAAAATAGGCGCCGTGATCAGAACACCGGCAAAAAAGTAAGCGCGCAGGCGCGCGCCGAGCGCCAGCCGCATCCGCGTCACTCGCGGAAAATCTCCGCCCGCGGGAGTGTCGTTGTC
>CAYIQU010000040.1:0-8826 GCA_964365645.1 uncultured Hyphomicrobiales bacterium
CGGATCGCGAAGGCGGAGCCGGTGGCGATTACATAGCCCGGGCCGATCATGCCGTCGGCGCCCATGAAGCCGACGGATTTGTCGGCAATATGCATTTCCCCACCGTAACCTTTGTTGAGGCCGGTGGCCTTGAATTCGTACTCCGCGGCCATCTTCCTGACATCGACGCCTTTCGCGATGGCGTGACCCGATGGCCGGTGCGAGCTGTAGACGAGATCGGCTTCCATAATGCCGCCGACGTTGCGCAGCGCGGCGGAAACGCCCGCGGCCACGGCTTCCTGGCCGACATAGAAATGGTTGTAGCCGCGATAGCCAGGCTCGGTGAGCATCTTGTCCACGCACGTCCGCTCATACCAGCGAATGCGCTGGATCGTGGTGTACATGTTAATTAATTGTTCGTTGGTGAGATCCTTGGCCCAGAAGCCGATCTCGCCGTTGGCCCAGGCAACTTTGCTGCTGAGCGATATAGCCGCGCCCGCGCCAGCCAAGCCCTTGAGGAACGTCCGTCGCGCCACGGATGAAGCCTGATTGTCGTCGCACGTCTCGCGCTCAATAGCTTCCGTTTCAGACATGGCCATCCCTCCAGCTGATTATGCAACAACGATGGAGTGAAATTGTATGGAAACGTACTAGTCGCGCTCCGGGATGTCCTTGATTTAGATCAAGCTGTCCGAAGTTGTTGCCGGCATTGAACATTCCTACAAAGAGATGTGACCTTCTCTCTCCCCGAAATGCCCTCGGTTTGAGGCTAGAGTTCGTTCTTCTGTTTGCTCTTCGCCCGATTTATATCGTCGCCGTGATCTCTGCCGAGTTTTTCGCGTTCTTTCACGGCATACCCACGGCACGGAAACCTCAGCATCGGCCGAGCCGACGGCATGTGCCGTTAGGATTTGAGTTGATTGGATTCTGCTTGTGGAGTTGGGGGTGATATTGTGTGGGTCTTCAGCGGGCGGTTAAAACGGATTTTCCGATATTGCCAAATGTCCAGACGTTGCGGCCCTTCTGGGAAAGCCATTAAACGTCAATTTTGCCCCTGCGCGTAACTCTCAAGAAGTGATCCCGCACCAAGCCATCAACCGTGGGCGATTCCGCGTATTGCATCCGCGCGGGATCACGCGCCACGCAGTTCGCGCTTGGGACAATTTCGGGACACTGAAATCGGTATACAGCGGTATAGGGCGGTATATCGGAATATACTATTTTCAAGGGGGTAGGGGTCTAAGCCCTTGAATCTCAATAATCCGTAGTCCGACTTAAAATCCGTAGACCCCGCAACGGGCCGCCTTTATTTCAAGAGGGCCGGTTCGAATCCGGGAGCGGGCACCAAATAATTTTACTTTTTATTCTCTCCATAGGGAGTCAATAGTCGCCCCATCGAAAGGAACGGGTATTTAGGCTTATGATTGGAACTATTTAGCGGGGTGGAGCATGCTCCATCCTTCTATACCGGGTTGTTTGTTTAAGCACGCTGCGGCGGTTGCGGAGAACAGCGCGGATTTTTTTTATGATTGGCTCTGTTGATTAAGCGACTGCCGCGGGGAATCGCAATGCGCGAATACAGTATAGGGATCGAGCAAGACCTGGATCCGATCTTGCTGCCGGAAGACATCAAGCACCTAGTCCGAGCTGGGCGCCCGTATCTGTTGAGCCGCAATCAGGTTCTTTATCGCCAGGGCGAAGCCGCTTCCCACGTCTATCTTTTACGGACGGGGCTCGTGCAATCGTTTCTGATCAATTCTCTCGGCCACGAGGCGTTGCTGAGAATTCATTTGCCGGGAAGTATTCTCGGGTTGACCGCGCTGGCGACCGTCCCGATCCGTGATGCCAGCGCAAAGGCCGCCGAACCGTCGGAAGTATGCATGATCGACCGTGACGACTTTCTGGCGCTTGTTCGCAGCGAAATGGAGATCGGCGTGCGCTTGATACGTCTGCTGGTTGATCGGATGCGGGATTTTCATTCCCGTGTCGGCGATCTGCAGGCGCAGAGCGTCGAGCAGCGGCTCGCTCGTGTGCTGTTGTCAATTTGCCGGCGCGACCCGAGCGGGATGACGCCGGATCCCATGGCTGGAATTTCTCTTTCTCATCAAGACCTTGCTCATTTGGTCAATTCCCGGCGGCAGACGATCACGGGCATTCTTGGCCGCTTTGCCGAGGCAGGCTACATTGCCAAGCGCGGAAGGCGTATCTTGCTGACCGATATCGAGGGGTTACGCAAACTTACGGCACCTTGATCGTGGCGGTGGAAAATCGTTATGTCATCTGGCTGACAGACACTTGCCAAGGCTTTCGTCTACCAGAAGATTCCGCGCTTTCGATATGATAAACATACAAAGAGAAACGGGCGGCGATTTCGCAAGCCAAGGCCCGTCAAACAGGTAAACACAGGAGAGGAGACGAACAATGTGGTCATTCAAATGCGGCCTCGCCCGAATCGCGGCATCGTTGCTGGTGCTCGCGCTGGGAACCGGCGGGACCGCCCTCGCGGCCGAAAGTTACCCCAGTCGTCCTATCGAAATGATCGTGACATGGGGGCCTGGCGGTGGCGCCGACAAGACCGGACGTATGCTTGGAAAGCTGCTTGAACCGAAGCTCAAGGTTTCGATTCCAGTCGATAATGTCGCCGGTAGTTCCGGCGTGACCGGCCTAATGAAGCTGATCGGCGGAACGGGTGACGGGTACCAAGTCGGCATTCTTACCGCGGACACCCTTGCTTTGCTTGCCGATCCGAAGCCCCAGCGGTGGAACCTTAAGGATGTAACGCCGATCGCGATTCTTACCGTGCAGCGTTCCGGGTTCTTCATGCGGGTGGGCGGTCCATTCAAATCCTGGGCCGACGTCGAAGCGAAGGCCAAGACCGCCGAGTTCAAGGTCGCGGTCACAGGGCTCGGCACCCCGGACGATATCGCCGCCGAATTTCTGCGGAAACGCGGCCTCAAGATCGTATCCGTGCCGTACGCCAAGCCGAGTGAGCGCTATGCCGCGGTCATCGGCGGCCACGCCGATTTGCTTTACGAGCAGGCCGGTGACGTCCGTTCCTTCATCGAAAGCAAGCAGATGGCTCCCGTCTTGTTCCTTGCCAGCGCGAAAGTGAAGGAATTCCCGGACGTGCCGACCAGCAAGGATATTGGATTGGGCGTGACGTCACTTGACCAATTCCGTCTCATCGCCGTTAAATCCAACACGCCATCCGACCGCGTGAAGTTGCTCGTCGAAAAAGTCACCGAAGCAGTCAAGTCGGATGAATTTAGAAAGTATCTTGAGGGAGAATGGGCGGACCCCAGCGGCGTGATCGCCGGCGATGCCGCGCGCACGTACGTCGAGCAAGAGATCAGCGCGCTGAAAAAGATGATTAAGTGATGGAGGGTCGCTCGGCGCGAAGGCACTGCGGGGCGGTTTTGGGCAGCGGGAGGAGGGATTAGGCATGTCCCTGCGCCTGCTGCGCATTTTTCTGTTTCTCGTCGTAATTGCGATCGGTGCCTATCTTTGGACGGTCGCCACCGCGTTCGGCGTCGGCGCGCGCCTCGGCCGCGCCGGCCCCGACGTTTGGCCGAAAATCATCCTTGGTCTGATCATCCTTGCCGCGACCTATGGCGCGGTGCAGGCGTTGTTCAGGAAGAATGAAAACGAGGGCCTTAGCCTTCTCGTCGAGATCGCGACGCGCTCGGTCGGCCGCGAGGAGGAGACGCAGAAGGAACTCGATGCCGAATCGGGGCCCGTCGAAACTCGCCGTCCGATCTACGCCGTTGGCGGCATTGTCGCGATGCTGGGGTTCGTTGCCGGCATTCCATACTTGGGCTTCAGCGTCACGACATTTCTTTTGATGTTCGCCGTGATGATGATCGCCGGCTACCGCCGCCCCTCCATCGCGGCGCTGGTGTCGTTTCTCGGCGCGCTGGCGTTCTTTTTCGTTTTTCAGCGGATCGTTTACGTTTCGCTGCCACTCGGCGTAGGCCCTTTTAAGGAGCTCTCAACCGGCCTCATGGTCTTGTTCGGCGTGCGGTAGGAGAAACGAATGGACATCCTTGTCAGCCTAGCTCACGGGTTTCAGGCGGTTCTACAGCCGATCAACTTGCTGGTTCTCGTGATCGGCCTCGTGCTCGGCCTGATCGTCGCTGTGTTGCCGGGACTGACCCTCGTGATGGGCGTCGTTCTCGCTCTTCCCTTTACCTACGGCATGGGCATTTTGCCCGCGGTCATTCTACTGACCGCCATGTACGTCTCGGGCACCTATGGCGGCGCTTTCACCTCAATTCTGTTCCGCATTCCGGGCGAACCAATGGATGTGCCGTTGTTGTGGGACGGCTACACCATGGCGAAGGCCGGCGAACCGGCGCTGGCGCTGGGCTGGACGCTTTTTTCCGCGCTTGCCGGCGGCCTAGTCGCGGCGGCGGCGATGGTACTGTTCTCGGGCCCCGTGGCCAAGTTTGCGCTGACGCTTTCGACACCTGAGTACTTCGCCATCATCCTGCTTGGCTTGACATCGGTCGTCACGCTTGGCGGCAGTTCCTTGCCACGAGCTCTTATCGCGCTCGGCCTCGGGCTGCTGTTCGCCACGGTCGGCACGGATCCGATCTACGGAACGCTACGCTACGACTTCGGCTTGCCGATTCTGGAGGACGGAATCGAATACATTCTCGTCATGGTCGGCGCTTATGGCCTAGGAGAGGTGATTACCCGCATGGAACAGCGCGGCCAGGGAGAGACGGTGCAGAAGATCAGCCGCATCGGAACGCGTTTTCCAGATTTCAAGTCGATCCGCGCGATCAAGGCCACGTTTGTCCGCAGCTCCATTATCGGCTTCGTTATCGGTATCATCCCGGGCGCCGGCGCGACGATCGCCTCGTTTGTCAGCTACGGCGTGGAAGGCCAGTACAGCAAGCACAAACGCAAGCTCGGGAGCGGCATCGCGGAGGGGATTGTGGCGCCGCAGACGGCTGCGACCGCTTCGGTGGGTGGCGCCATGGTGCCGCTTCTGACCATGGGAATTCCCGGCTCCGGTGCCACGGCGATCATCATGGCGGCATTCCTGCTTCATGGCATCCAGCCGGGCCCGCATGTTTTCCTCAAGTCCGGCGATCTGGTTTACGCGATCTTCGCATCCGTCTTCGTGTCCGTCATCGGGATGTGCATCATCGGCTATTTCGCCATCAAGCTTTTGGTCCGCGTTCTCGCGTTTCCCGAAGCGATCACGTCTGCCTTCGTCGTCATGTTTTGCTTTATGGGCGCCATGGCCTCACGTTCGACCGTGGGCGATCTCTGGCTCATCGCCGGATTTGGTATTCTCGGCTATCTGTTCGAGCGCTTCCGGGTTCCGATTGCGCCGTTGGTTTTGGGCGCCATTCTCGGTCCCCTGGCCGAATCGAGCTTTATGACGACCATGATCAGCTTCTCCAACGACTGGACGGTATTCTTCACTCGCCCAATCAGCGGGGCGGTCATGGCGTTCATCGCGTTTGCCCTCGTTTACCCGATGGTCGGCGAATGGCGTTCGGCGCGGAAAAGGAAGGCCGCGGCGCGTTGACACGAAGCCATGCCGGCCAAAGCTGTCAGATGGATGACAGACAACGGTCGTGGAGCTGTGCGACTCTTGCCGAAGAATCAGGCATTGGGGGCCGGCGATGAGATCTGTTGAGGTTGAGCGGTACGGCGGGCCGGACGAACTCCGGATTGTAGAGTCTTCCGTTCCCCAGCCGGGTCGTGGCGAGGTTCTGGTTCAGCTCGCCCTTGCGGGCGTTAACTTCATCGACATTTACATGCGCGACGGTAGCTATGCGCGCTCGCACACCTATCAAACGCCCCTTCCCTTGCGGCTTGGCATGGAAGGCGCCGGCACCATCGCGGCGCTCGGGGCCGATGTTTCCGATTTTAGTCTTGGGCAAAGGGTCGCGTACTGCCTGTCGCGCGGCGCCTACGCCGACTATGCCGTTGTTCCCGCGTGGAAGCTGGTTCCCGTCCCCGAGGGAATCCCCTTGCCCATTGCGACCGCGCTGATGCTGCAGGGGTCAACGGCCCATTATTTGACCCATTCGGCGTTTCCACTGCAGCCGGGCCAGACTTGCCTGATTCATGCCGGGGCGGGCGGCGTTGGGCAACTCCTGGTTCAACTTGCCAAGCGGCGCGGAGTCCGTGTCATCGCGACGGTGGGTTCGCCGGAGAAAGCGGAACTTGCCAGGCAACGCGGCGCCGACGAATGCATCCTCTATCGGGACGTCGACTTTCGCGAGGAAGTGTTGCGCATGACCGGCGGCGTCGGCGTTGACGTGGTCTACGATTCCGTCGGTCGAGAGACGATCCCCCGCAGTCTTCGGTCTTTGCGGCGGCGGGGTTTCTGTGTCAGTTTCGGCGCCAGTTCCGGTCAACCCGAGCCGATCGCCTTGCTCGACCTCGCCGAGGCGGGATCGGTATTCGTCACCCGCCCGCATTTGGCCGATTACATGGCGACACCCGAGGAAATCCGCGCGCGCGCGGCCGACCTGTTCGATGCCTATCGCCAGAAGGCCTTGCACGTGGCGATCGATTCCGAATTGGCGCTCGCCGATGTCGCCGCCGCCCATCGCAAGATGGAAGGGCGCGGCACGCGCGGAAAGCTGCTGCTCAAAGTAACTTGAATGGATGGTCTTGGAGATCCGGCGTGATCGACGATATTCGCCTCTCTCGTCTCGCCATTCCTCTTGCGACGCCCTATAAACTGGCGTTCGGGGCGGTAACTCATTTCGACACGATCCTTGTCCGCTTGACCATCGGCGGCCGCGAGGGGCAGGGCGAGGCGACTATTCTCAACGGCTATACCGATGAAACTATCGAGCAAGCTTGGCCCCGCGCCAAGGCGCTGGCGCAGCAGCTTCCTGGTTTTTCGGCGGCGGCGGCGCGGGAACTGGTTTGGCGCGATTTGCCTGACGCCCCGTTCACGGTGACGGCGTTCTTAAGCGCCATCGAAATGGGCGAAGATCACCCCATTCTTTCCATCCAAGAATCCACGCGGATACCCCTTCTTTTCGGCGTCAATGCCACTGATCCCGCTGGAATCGAGGCCGAGATCGAGGCCGCGCTGTCCGGAGGCTACGGTACGTTGAAGATCAAAGTCGGGTTTGGGATGGAGGCCGATCTTGAGCGCGTGCGCTTGATCCAGCGCATCAATCGAAGCCGGGCCGCGCTTCGCATCGACGCCAATCAGGGATACTCGCGCGACGAAGCGTGCGTATTCGCGAGCGCCCTCGACCCTGAGTCGGTCGAATTGCTCGAGCAACCTTGCGCGGCCGAGGACTGGGACGGGCTTGAGGCCGTCGCCAAGGTTGCCGCCGTTCCGCTCATGCTTGACGAGTCGATTTACAATGAGCGCGACATCGAGCGCGCGGCCAAGCTCGGCGCATCCTTCGTCAAGTTGAAGCTGATGAAATTCGGCAGCCTGAGCCGCCTTGAGGCCGGGCTGCAAAAGATTCGTGCTCTCGGCATGGAGCCGGTCCTCGGCAACGGCGTTGCCGGCGACCTCGGCTGCTGGATGGAAGCGTGTGTCGCGCATCGCCACATCCGCAACGCCGGAGAAATGAATGGGTTTCTGCGTCAACGCCGGCCCCTGGCGAATCCCCCCATGCGCGTCAACGCCGGCTCGATCGAACTTGCGCCTGACTGGCGCCCCCGGCTCGATCCGGAGCGACTGAGAGAGGTCACGGCCGAAACGATCCTCGTTTCCGGCAAGGGGCACAGCATGAAGGTCTCGGCATGAATCTCGACCCGGACGAGCTTGGCGAACGCGCGATCGGCGCGGCGATCAACCGGACGCTGGTAACCGGCGTGATCGGCGCGGACACGCATATCGTCGGCAATCGCATCCTCTCGCGCGCCCTTGAAAAGGCGGGGTTCAGGGTCGTCGGGCTCGGCGCCCTGACCCCGGCCGGAGACTTCATCAAGGCCGCGATCGAAACCGCCGCCGACGCAATCCTGGTTTCGTCGCTTTATGGGCAGGGCGAGCTCGATTGCCGCGGTTTTCGCGACTTGTGCGTCGAAGCGGGCTTGGAAAACATCCTGCTTTATATCGGCGGCAACCTGGTGGTCGGCAAGCGCAGCTGGCAGGAGACCGAGAAAACCTATCTCGACATGGGATTCGATCGCGCGTTTCCGCCGGGCACGCGCGGGCCGGACGTGATTCGCTCGCTTAATCGGGACTTCGCGGATCGTCCGGAACTTCGCCGTGCCGGCGGGATTTGATTTCGGGTTACGGCAATGGCCACTGCTTTGCTCATCGACTTCGGTTCGACCTACACCAAGCTCCGCGCGGTCGCGCTGGATCGCCCCCGGGTGCTGGCAGCGGGCCAGGGTCCTTCCACCGTCGCGACCGACGTCATGATCGGCATGGATGCGGCGCTTGCCGACCTCGAAAAAAACATGGGCGGGCTTCCCATCTTCAAATATAGACTCGCTTCTTCGTCGGCCGCCGGCGGGCTGAAGATGGTGACGATCGGCCTGGTCAAGGAACTTACCGCCGAGGCCGCGCGGCAGGCGGCACTTGGCGCCGGGGCCAAGCTTTGCGGAACGTTCGCCTACCGACTGACGCCAAGCGACGAGACCCGGATCGTCGCGCTAGCGCCGGATATCATCCTGCTGGCGGGGGGCACGGACGGAGGAAACGTCGAGGTCATCCGGCACAATGCCGACCGTCTGGCCCAATCCGGCATCACGTGCACGATTATCGTCGCCGGAAACCGCGACGTTAGTGAGGAACTCGCCGCGCGGTTGGCGTCGGCCGGCAAGCAGGTCCGCATCGCCGAGAACGTGATGCCGAGTTTTGGCGCGCTCAACATCGACCCGGCCCGCGACGTCATTCGGAGT
>CAYIQU010000041.1:0-8646 GCA_964365645.1 uncultured Hyphomicrobiales bacterium
GCCGCGTCCACGGACAGGGCGGCGAAGGAGTAGCCGACGGCGCCGACCGCCACGGAGGCGAACAGCGCGGCAACGCAAAAGATCAAGCTGGCGCGGTCCATCTAGAAGCTGTCCTTCAGGAACGCCACGTACATGGCGTAGAAGGCGACGGGGAAGAGAACCAATTGCAGCAGCGTCGGCAGGTCGACGGTCATGGCTTGACCCCCTTGAAATGACGAGCCAAGTCGCCGACCGCCAGGGGCTGGCCGGTCTCGGGATGGACGGTCGGCGGCGTGAAGTGGGGCACGCCGTCGCGGCTCGCGCGCATCGACGGCGGCGGGAAAGCGAAGACGTAGACCAGGGCGGCCGCGCTGAGCGCAGCCACCAGTCCGGCGAAGAGGCGCATCTGCACGGCGCCGCTCATGGTCTTTCCTTCCCTGTCAGTCCTTGCGGATGAACACTTGCCAACAGCGCTCGGCCTTGCGCGTTTCCAGGTGCGTCGCGCCCAGTTCCGCGCACATGGGCGGAAGCGCCTCGACCGAGGAGGGGTTGTCGACCATCACCTCGACGACGTCGCCGACGCCGGCCTCGCCCAGCGCCTTCTTGGTCATCAACTGCGGCCGCGGGCAGGAATCGCCCAGGCAGTCCACTTGGCGCGTCACCGTCACCGTGCTGCCGTCGCCGAGCGTGATTTGGCGGACGGCGGCCGCCTTGGCGGTTTCCTTGCGGTCCTTGATGCCGAACAATGCCATCGGAAGAGTTCTCCTTGCGCGTTCTTACTCGGCCGCCGCGCGGCCGGCGGCGGACCCCTGGTGAGCGGCGGCCAGGGTGTCGTGCTTGAGCTGCTGGGCGGCTTCCTTGCGGCGAATGGCGCGATAGATGGCGAACAGCACCAGCGCCTGCGCCGCGCCGAACACCACCGCCGGAATGCCCAGGTTCTTCTGCAAGGTGCCGGCATTGGCGTGGCCGAACTGGAGGGCCTCCAGGTTGGGCTGGCCGGTCATGCTGGACGGCGCCGGCGGCCAATAGTTGGCCGACCAGACCAGCGAGAACAGGAACATGCCGACGAAGGTGAACAGCAGCGCCCAGAAGGCGCCGACGTTGCCTTCGCCGGCCTTGACCCAGGTGGACACCGTGCAGGCTCCGGCCAGCACCATGCCCAGCCCGAACAGGAACAGCCCGATCATGGTGTTGACGCCGACGTCGAATTCCAGCGGATGGCCCTGGTCGAAAGTCATGAAGAGCGTGATGCCGACGCTGAGGATCATCATCGCCACCAGCAGGGCCTTGGTGTTGCGGTAGCTCTTGAACAGGATCGCGTCCCGGAGCGCCGCCGTGTTGCAAAAGCGCGAGCGCTGCACCAGCAAGCCGATGACGCTGCCGAACACGAACGCGATCAGGCACTCGCCGACGACGCTCATCGCTAGCCCTCCAACAGTTTCTTGTAGATGAGCGAACCGACCCACGCCCCGGCCAGGATGCCGGACATCGCCAGGTAGCCGCCGAGGTTCATCTCCGGCGTCAGGCCGAAGAACGTGGAGACGTTGCAGACGAAGGCGAGCCGGATGCCGACGCCCATCAGCAGGCCGCCGACGGTGATCAGCGCCCACTCCGACATCCGGCGGGGGAACCGCAAGTAGAACTCCTTGCTCGCCACGGCGCCGACGAAGGCGCCGAAGAACATGCCGAGGCTGATGTATATTTTCCAGTAGCCGGCGTCGGGCACGAACACCAGGCTCCAGAACGGGATGCGCTCGAGGGCGTCGCCCATCACCGCCTTGGCGAGCAGGCCGGTCATCATGGTCTCGCCCCCGCCCACCGTCCACGAGCCGACGATCAGGAACAAGAAGATGTCGAGAACGGCGATCGCCGCCATGGCGACGACCGGATCGAGGGTCTTGCGGAATAAATCCATGCCTTGGTTTTCCGTTCTAACTTGGGGCCCGCGACGGCCCGCGCGTCGAAATCCTACGTCCGCCGGGGGGCGGGGGGTAGTAATTATTGGAAACAGCGCGAATTATCGGGGACAGCGCGAGAGTATTGAATTTATCCGGCCGGCCTGCGTAGGCTCGGTCGCCGATATATTCCCGCAGGAGCGGAAGAACCGATGGCGATCTATCTGGAAGCCGACGACCCGTTGACGCACATGTTCAACGCCTGCACCACCGACCAGATCGGCGAGTTCATTCCGCAAAAACGCGGCTTCCGCATTCACGGCCACAGCACCACCATCAGCCTGGAACATGCCTTCTGGAACGTGCTGGAAGACATGGCGCGCGATCTCGGCCGGTCGCTGCCGGAGATCATCGAGCTGATTCACGACCAGTGCATGGTCGCCAACGACAAGAACCTGTCGTCCTGCCTGCGGGTGATCTGCGTCAAGTACATCAACATCTACTGCGCCTGAGGCCGCGCCGAGTCGAAAGAAAGCGGCGGGGGCGGCGGGACAGACGGAGGCGATGCCCATGACCCCGGGTCCGGTTCCCTCGGCCCTTTACCCCCGCGTCGATTCCGTGCTCGGGCTCGACGCCGGCGGCTTTCATCGCGTCGCCTACACGGAATGGGGCGACCGGGCGTCCTCGCGCGTCGTCGTCTGCGTCCATGGCCTGACGCGCCAGGGCCGCGATTTCGATTTTCTCGCCGCCGCATTGGCCGCGCTGGGCTATCGCGTCGTCTGTCCCGACGTTCCGGGCCGGGGCCTGAGCGACCGCCTGCCTGATCCGCAAAGTTACGCCGCGCCCCAGTATCTCGCCGACATGACCGCCCTGATCGCGCGGCTCGGCGTCGCCGAACTCGACTGGATCGGCACCTCCATGGGCGGGTTGATCGGGATGTTGCTCGCCGCCCGGGCGAACACCCCGATCCGGCGGCTGGTGCTGAACGACATCGGACCGTTCATTCCCCAAGCGGCGCTTGCCCGCATCGCCGGGTATCTCGGCGCCGATCCCCTGTTTGCCGACATGGGCGCGGCGGAACGGTACATCCGCGCGGTCCACGCCGGGTTCGGCCCATTGGCCGACGAAGGCTGGCGGCACATGGCCCTTCATTCCGTCCGCGCTGATCCGGGCGGCTTTCGCCTGCGCTACGATCCCGCCATCGCGACGGCTTTCACGGCGGCGGCGGAAACCGACGCCGTAATGTGGCCGGTCTGGGCGCACATTCGCGCGCCGGTTCTGGTCTTGCGCGGGGCCGCTTCCGACGTACTGACGGCCGAGACCGCCCGGTTGATGGCGACGGGCGGCCCGGACGGAACAGGCCCCCAGGCCCGTTTGGTCGAATTCCCGGCCGTCGGCCACGCCCCGGCCCTGATGGACCAAGACCAGATCGAAACGGTCGCGCGCTGGCTGGCGGAAGAGGCGCTTTAACCACGTTTCCCGATAAAATAGGGGTTCACCCCTCTTTGCCTAAGGGGCAAGGTTCCCTATCCTAAAGAGCACGAACCCCGGCACCGGGGTTTCCCCCCTATTACGGAGACCCTGTCATGGCCCAAGCCCTTGCCCCCGTCGCCCGCGGCGAAGTCGTCGCCGTGAACAAGCAGCAGGACTACGTCAGCTTCATCGTCGGCGGCCAGATGTTCGGCATCCCGGTGCTCAAGGTCCAAGACATCTTGAAGCCGGCAAAGATCGCGACCATTCCGCTGGCGCCGGCCGAGGTGAAGGGGTCCATCAACCTGCGCGGCCGGATCGTCACCGTGATCGACGTCCGCACCCGGCTCGGCATCAAGCCGCGCGACGACGGCAAGCACGACGACAACATGGCGGTCACGGTCGAAAGCGGGCAGGACTTGTACACGCTGCTGGTCGATCAGATCGGCGACGTCGTCAGCCTGTCGGACGACCTCTACGAGAGCAACCCGAGCACGCTCGACGCCCGTTGGCGCGAGTTCTCCGAGGGCGTCTACCGCCTGAAGGATCGCCTGCTGGTGGTGCTCGACGTCGAACGGATGCTCGACATCAAGTCGAAGATCTAGCGCAAGGCCTCGAACGGCTGTTCGTGCGCTTATGCGATCCGGTCGTAAAGATCATCCCAGTCCGGATTCGCGGCGAGGACAAGACGAGTCTTCCAAGCGCGCGGCCAATGTTTGATATTTTTTTCGCGCTGAATCGCCGCCCGAATATCCTCATGGCGCTCGACGAAAACCAGCCGCTTCAAGCCGTACCGCTTGGTGAACCCATCGGCCACGCCCTGCCGATGTTCCCAGACGCGACGCGCGAGATCGCTGGTCACGCCGACGTACAGCGCGCCGTTCAGCCGGTTCGTCATGATGTAGACCCATTCGCCTCGCACGAAGCCCCCCTGAAACCAACCCGTCATGGCCGGGCTAAGTCCCGGCCATCCACGACTTGGCATCCGTCCGATCCTTAAGACGTGGATGCCCGGCACAAGTTTTGTCCTCGGGCCGGCCAAAGGCCGGCCCGTGGGCCGGGCATGACGATTCTCTCTAACCGCAACTTTCCCTAGCGCGGCAGGGTCGCCAGATAGCGCAGGATGCTTCGCTCGATCTCGGCGTCGAAATCCTTCATCAGCCCCTCGACCAAATCGAACTTGGTGCGTTCGCGCTCGTTCAAGGACGCGTCTTCCCGCACCGACACCGAGCGGGTGGCGTGCGCGTTGGCGACGCCCTTCATCGCCCCGACGGCGTCCTGGATTTCCAGCGTCGCGTCGACCCGCGCGTCGTAGCGTTCCGACTGCTGCTTGGTGAAGTAGCCGCGCGTCGAGGTGTCGCGCGGGAGCTTGGTTTCCTTGACCGAGGCCTCGGCGATGGAGAAGCGCGCGACCCCGCGGCCGCCGTCGGCCTTGAGGCGATCGGCCGCCCAGCGTTCCATCGCGCGGGCGGGCGGAACCGGGAACAAGTGCTCGACGTTCGGCTCGCGCATGGGCGCGACGTAGCGGTTGACGACCTCGATCCGCTGGACGGGAATCCGCAACGTCGGCAGATGCGAAAACGTCAGCTCGGGAAGCTTGCTCGCCGGCGCCGGCGTCTCGCACGCCGCGATCGCCGCCAGGCCCGCCAGCGCGGCCGCCGCCGCGATCGTCCTCGCGATTCGTGTTCCCGTCCCGGTCATGGTCTTGGTCTCCGTTCTCGCTTGTTCCCGACGCCGGCATTATCGCACGGCGCGGGCGGCCGTCTCAAGCCCGCGTCGGCGGATCGTAGAGCCGCGCCAGCGCCGCCTCGTCGTAGCGGTAACGGGTGCCGCAGAATTCGCACGTCACCTCGACCACGCCCTCGACGGCGAAGCTTTCGATCTCAGGCTTGGGAAAGGACCCGAGCGTGCGCTCGACCTTGGCCCGCGAGCACCGGCAGGCGTGCGTGAGCGGCCGGGAGCGGTAGACGCGCACGCCGTCCTCGTGGAACAGGCGATAGAGGATATCCGCCGGCCCGATCCGGTCGTCGAGCAACTCGGCCGCCGTGACCGAACTGGCCAGCGTCACCACCCGGCGCCAGTTTTCCTCGGCGTCCTCGGTATCTTCGAGGCCGTGCGGCGGCAGGCGCTGCACCATCAGCGCCGCGGCGCGGCGGGGCGCGCCCGCCTCGGCCGACCCGGTTTCGGCCACGACGATGGCGGTTTCCAATTGCTCGGACTGGCGGAAATAGCTTTGCACGCATTCCGCCAGCCGGGCGCCTTCCAGCGCGACGATGCCCTGATAGCGTTCGGTATCCGGCCCCTGGTCGATGGTGAAGGACAGATTGCCCGCCCCCAACAGGCGCGGCACCGGCGCGCCGGCGGCGCCGGCCAGCATCGCCAGCCGGTCGCGGTCGACCCGGGCATAGCCGCGCACCGCGCCGTCGCCGGTGACGTCGGCGACCATCAGGCCGATCGGCCCGTCGCCCTGGGCCTGCAAGGTGAAGACGCCGTCGTACTTGAAGGCGCTGGCCAGCAGCGCCGCCAGCGCCACCGCCTGGGCGAGAAGCCCCGCCGCCGGGGCCGGATAGTCGTGCGCGCCTAAAATCGAATCGAGCGCGGGGCCGAGCCGCACCAGCCGGCCGCGCACGCCCGCGCCTTCCACCTGGAACGGCTGGACCGCGTCGGCGAACGAACGCCCGGACACTTTACAATTCCCTTCCGCGATTCAGCCGCGATCGGCCAGGCACCAGTACAAGATGCCCTTCTGCGCGTGCAGGCGGTTTTCCGCCTCGTCCCAGACGACCGATTGCCGGCCGTCGAGCACCTCGTCGGTCACTTCCTCGCCCCGGTGCGCGGGCAGGCAGTGCATGAACAGCGCGTCCTTCTTCGCCCGCGCCATCAAGGCCGCGTTCACCTGATAGGGCGCCAACAGCGCGCGGCGGCGCTCGGCCCCGTCCTGGCCCATGGACACCCAGGTGTCCGTCACCACCAAGTCCGCGTCGCGCACGGCGGCCTCGGCGTCGGCCGCCAGCGTCACGTCGGCGCCTTGGCGCCGGGCCCAATCGAGCGTGGTCGCGCGCGGCGCCAGTTCCGGCGGGCAGGCGAGCCTGATCGTGAAGGCGAAACGCGCCGCCGCCTGGACCCACGACGCGGCCATGTTGTTGCCGTCGCCGACCCAGGCGACCGTGCGCCCGGCGATCGAGCCGCGCTGTTCCTCGTAGGTCATCACGTCGCCCATCAGCTGGCAGGGGTGCGACTGGTCGGTCAGGCCGTTGATGACCGGCACGGCGGCGAAGTCGGCCATCTCCTTCAGTTTGGCCGGGCTGTCGGTGCGGATCATGATCGCGTCGGCGTAGCGCGACAGCACGCGCGCCGTGTCGGCCACCGTCTCGCCGCGCCCGAGCTGCGAATCGGGACCCGAGAGAATGACCACCTGGCCGCCCAGTTCCTGCATCGCCACCTGGAACGAGGCGCGCGTGCGGGTCGACGGCTTCTCGAACACCATGGCCAGCGTCAAGCCGGCCAGGGGCTTCGCCTTGCCGCCGGGCGGGCGGCCCCGCTTGAAGGCCCGGCCGAAGTTCAAAATCCGGCGCAGCGTCTTGCCGTCGAACCGGTCGAGGTCGAGGAAATGGCGCGGCGCGGGCGCGGGCCGGGTTTTCTTCGGTGCCATGTCAGGCCGCCCTTTCCGCCAGCGCGGCGAAGACCCGGTCCATGATCGCGACCGCTTCCTTGACGTGCGCGTTCTCGATGATGAGCGGCGGCAGCAGCCGCACCACGTTGTCGCCCGCCGGCACGACCAACAGCCCGGATTCCTGCAAGACCTTCACCACCGCGAGATTTTCCGGATGCATCTTCAGGCCCAGCAGCAGGCCCTGGCCGCGCACCTCGGCGACGACGCGCGGATGGCGTTTCGCCAGCGCCTCGATCTCGGCCCGCAGGAATGTTCCGACCGCCGCGACCCGCGCGAGGAAGCCGTCGGCGAGCATGACGTCGAGCACCGCGTTGCCCGCGGCCATCGCCAGCGGATTGCCGCCGAAGGTCGAGCCGTGGGACCCGGCGGTCATCACGCGCGCGACTTTTTCCACCGCCAGCGTCGCGCCGACGGGGAAGCCGCTCCCCAAGCCCTTGGCGGTGGCGACGACGTCGGGCCGGATGCCCGCCCATTCGTGGGCGAACAGTTTTCCGGTCCGGCCCATGCCCGATTGCACTTCGTCGAGAATCAAAAGCAGGCCGAATTCATCGGCCATGGCCCTGAGGCCCTGCAAATAATTGTCGGGCGCGGCGCGCGTGCCGCCCTCGCCCTGGACCGGCTCGACCAGGATCGCGGCGGTTTCGGGACCGATGGCGGCGCGGGCCTCGTTCAAGTTGCCGAAGGCGACCCGGTCGAAGCCCTCGACGACGGGATCGAAGCCCTTCATGTGCTTGGGCTGGCCGCCCGCCGCGATGGTCGCCAGCGTGCGGCCGTGGAACGCCTCGGCGGTTACGATGGTGCGATAGCGCTCGGGGCTCCCGGTTTCATCGTGATAGCGCCGGAGCATCTTGAGGGCGCATTCCACCGCCTCGGCGCCGGAATTGGAAAAGAAAACGGCGTCGGCGAAGCTGGCCGCGACCAACCGCTCGGCCAGGCGTTCTTGTCCCGGAATCCGATAGAGGTTCGAGCAGTGCCACAGCGTCGCCGCCTGGGCTTGCAGTGCCTTGACCAGGTGCGGGTGGCAGTGCCCGAGCGAGACCACGGCGACGCCCGCGCCGAAGTCGAGAAACTTCCGGCCGCCGGCGGCGAACAGATAAACGCCCTCGCCCCGCTCGAAGACGAGGTCGGCGCGCGCATAGGTGGGCATCAACGGCGCGATCACGGCGCGAAACTCCAGCGTCGCGGCCGGAGCATCCGGCCGGGAAAGCCGGTGAGTATCGTTCCAAGGGGCGGGCGTGTCAATTCGCGCCCATCCGCCCCGGGACCTAAAAAACAAGCGATTCCAGGGGGTTCAAGCCTTGAGCTTGTAGCCGGTGGCGAACATCCGCCAGCACAGAAGCCACAGCGCCGCGTTGGCGGCGAGCATGACCAGGACGCCGGTCAGGGGCCGGGCGTCGGCGTAGCCGATCGCGCCGTAGCGAAAGCCGTCGATCATGTAGAAGAACGGATTCCATTCGGCCACGCGGACGAACGCCTCGGGCAGGCGATCGAGCGTGTAGAACGTGCCGGAAAGAAACGCGAGCGGCGTGACGACGAAGTTGGTCACCGCCGCGATGTGATCGAACTTGTCCGACCAGATACCGCCGGCGACGCCGATCAGCGAGAGCAGCAGCGACGCGGCGCCCAAAT
>CAYIQU010000042.1:0-4686 GCA_964365645.1 uncultured Hyphomicrobiales bacterium
CGGGCCTCGATCACGCGGAAGATCAGGTTCTCGACGGTCAGGCCGATCAGGATGACGGTGAACAGTCCGGCGAACACCACCGGAATTTCGAGCTGGTTCTTGTTTTCGTAGATGTACCAGCCGAGTCCGCCCGAGCCGGAGCTGACGCCGAACACCAACTCCGAGGCGATCAGGGTCCGCCAGGCGAACGCCCAGCCGATCTTGAGGCCGGTCAGGATGCTGGGAAACGCCGCCGGGATCAGGATTTTGGCGACGTAGGAGAACCCGGTCAGGCCGTAGTTGCGGCCGACCATGCGCAGCGTGTTGGAGACCGACAGGAATCCCGAATGGGTGTTCAGCGCCACCGCCCACAGCACCGAATGGACCAGAACGAAGACCAGGCTGCCGTTGCCGAGCCCGAACCAGATGAGCGCGATCGGCAACAGGGCGATCGCCGGCAGCGGGTTGAACATGGCCGTCAGGGTTTCGAGGAAATCGGTGCCGATCCGCGACGTGATGGCGACGACGGTCATCGTCGCCGCGAGCGCGATGCCGATGGTGTAGCCGACCAGCAGGACCTTGATCGAGGTCCACGCCTTGCCCGGAAGCTCGCCGCTGATCACGGCCCGGAGGAAGGCGTCCGTCGTGGCGCCGAAGGTCGGGAACAAAAGCTCGTTGTTGACCGCTTGCGCGGCGAATTCCCACAGCAGCGCCAAGAACAGCAGAATGACCGCCTTGCGGAGCGCGCCGATGTTGTAGGCGCGTTCGAACAAGGACAGCGGCTTTTCGACGACGCCGATGTGTTCCGCCCGCTCGGGCTCGCGATGGACGTCCGGGCGAACGACCAGCACCGAGTCCGCGCTCGATCCGGGGTTGTTAGGCATGAACGGCCTCCTCTTCGACGCGATCGAGGAACAGCATGTCGTGAATCTTGGCTTCCAGCGCCTTGGCCGCGGCGGCGTCGGCGTTCCGGGGCACGCTGTTGATCTCGGCCTTGACCCGGCCGGGATGGGGCGACAGCAGCAAGATGCGGTTGCCGATGCGGATCGCCTCGTCGATGGAATGGGTGACGAACAGGACGGTGAAGCGGGTGTCGTCCCACAATTGCAGCAGCTCGTCTTGCATCTTGCGCCGGGTCAACGCGTCCAGGGCGGCGAACGGTTCGTCCATCAAGAGGACGTCGGGTTCCATCGCCATGCCCCGGGCGATGGCGACGCGCTGCTTCATGCCGCCCGAGAGCATGTGCGGATAGTGATCGGCGAACTTGGCGAGGTTCACTTTCTCGATGTACTGCATCGCCTTGTCCTCGGCCGCCGCGCCCGCGAGTTTGCCCGAGGCGAGCAGCGGGAACATGACGTTCTGCCGGACCGTTTTCCAGGGAAGCAATTGATCGAACTCCTGGAAGATCATCATCCGGTCGGGACCGGGCTTGCGGACCGTTTCGTTCTTGAGGCGGATGGCGCCCTCGGTCGGGGTCATATAGCCGGCCACCGCCTTGAGCAGCGTCGATTTCCCGCACCCCGAGGGCCCCAGCACGACGTAGCGATCCGACCGGAACACCTGGAAATCGACCCGATACGTGGCCGTCACCAGGTGTTCCCGCGTCTTGTATTGCAGCGTTACGCCCTTGCCGTCGAGCAGCGGCGCGCCGTGGCCGTTCATGCCGAGTCCCCCGCCCATCATGCCCGATCAGCCGCCTTGCAGGTGATGGACGTTGGGAAAGAACATCTCCTTCCAGTCCTTGGGCATGACCTTGATGCTGCCGATCTTGTTCATGAACGCGGCGTATTTCATCAGGCTTTGCGGCGTCGTCGTGAAGACGATTTCGGGGTCGTTCAGCATCTTGACGATGTTTTCGAGCGAATCCTTGTCCTTGGAAATCCTCAAATAGGCCTCGGCCGCCGCCTTCTTGTCCTTGTTGATCTGGGCGATGGCCTCATCGAGCGCCTTGACGAAGGCGCCATAGGTCTTCGGGTTCTCGTTGCGGAACTTCGACGTGGTCCAGATCAGATTGAAGGTGGTCGGCCCGCCGAGAGCCTCGTACGAACTGATGACCTTGTGAATACCCGGCTTGGCCAACTGCTGGTACTGGAACGGCGGCGAGCTGAAATGGCCGGTGATCTCGCTCTTGCCCGACAGCAGCGCGATCTGGCCGTCCGGGTGCGACATGGAGACGGTCAGCTTGTCGAGCTGGTTCTGCTTGCCCGGTCCAAAGACCTTTTCCGCCGCGATCTGCAGGGTGACGGCCTGCATCGAAACCTTGACCGCCGGCAGCGCGATCTTGTCCTTCTCGGTGAAGTCCTTGAGCGTCTTGACGTTCGGGTTGTTGGTGTTGAGGTACAGCGGCATCGAATTCATCGCCGCCACCGCCTTGACGTCGGCGTTGCCCTTGGTCTTGGCCCACAGCGTGATCAGCGGCCCGACGCCTCCTGAGGCGAAGTGCAGGTTGTTCGACAAGATCGCGTCGTTCATCTCGGAGCCGCCCTTGAAACGGGACCAGCTCACCGTGACGTCGCCGAGGCCCGAGGCCTTGGCGTGCTTTTCGATCAGTTTCTGCTCGCCCATCAGCATCATCGGCAAATAGCTGATGCCGTATTGCTGGGCGACCTTGATTTCCTTGACCTCGGCCTGCGCGGCCGCCGACCAGGCGAACACCGCGAGCAGCGCCAGCCCGTGGATCATCGTCGGTTTCTTCATGGTAACCTCCCTTGTTGACGTTCGACTTTTGATTGACGCGACGCGATTGACGCGATTATTGCCCGGAACCGGCGGCAATCGCCAGACAACCGCTAACCCCCTGTTGCCAGCGCGAAAAGCACGCCCAACCCCAACGTCGCGGCCAGCGCCGTCGCCGCCAGGGTCTTTTGCCAGTCGCGCCAGGGCAGGAATTCGAGCGCGAGGATGCGCACCCCCCCGGCCAGATGCGCGGCCAGCGCAAGCACCACGGCGATCTCGCCCAGCTTGACCAGCGGCTGCTCGGTCCAGCGCAGCGCGCCTTGCAGCGCCGCCTCGCCGTGCAGCGCTTGCCCCAGGAACAGGAAATGCAGGGGCAGGAACAGGGTCAGCAAAACGCCCGACAGGCGATGGACGACGAACGCCCAATAGGCCGGATGGGCGCGCGCCCTAAGATCGAGGGTGCGGGCGGGGTTCATGCCGTCACCGCCCAGACCGCGCGCAGGCCGAGCGCGACGAGAATCAGCGCGACCGCCGCCGCCGTCCAGTCCGCCGCGCGGCCGCGCCAGCCCGCCCATTCGACCAGGACCGCGCGCAACCCGATCGGCGCGTGGATGCCGACCGCGACCACGAACGCGCCGTAGGCCAGCGCCAGCGCCGTGTTTCCCTGGGTGCGCCCGAGAATCTCGGCGGCCGTCAAGCCGCCCCGCACGGCGTAGATCATGCCGGCGAGATGCGCGGCCATGCCCAGCGCCAGCACCGCCGCGCTCGCTCGTTGCGCCGCCCACAATAATGTCTCGCACCGCGCCGGGCTCATAGCGCGCCTTTCAGCGCGGCCGCCGCGCAGGCGCGCTTCAATCCGGCGATGCCGATCGTCGGCGTGATTTGTTTCGGGCAATGCTCGCCGCACGACATGTGGGTGTGGCAGGCGAGACAGCCGTCGCCGCCGGCGACCTTTCGCAGGCGGTCGGGCCCGGCCGTGTCGCGCTCGTCGTTGAGCAGCGTCCAGACGCGGTTGAGCGCCGCCGGGCCGGGATAATCGGGCCGTTGGGCGACGACGTCGCAGGCGGCGTAGCAAACCCCGCAGCCGATGCATTCGATGCCGGCGTCCGCCCGGCGGCGGCGCGGATCGTCGGGCCGCACCCGGGCGAACGGATCGCGCCGGGTGGCGGTTCCGTGAAAGCGGCCGTCGACCGCCGCCCACTTGTCGAAAAAGGGCGCCATGTCGGCGACCAGGTCGCGGACGATCGGCAGGTGCGCAAGCGGGGCGATTTCCAACCGGCCGTCGGGGGCAACCCGGTCGACGTGGGTGCGGCAGGTCCAGCGCGGCCGGCCGTTGACCGTCATGGCGCACGAGCCGCACATGCCGACCCGGCAGGCGAAACGGTAGGACAGGCTCGGGTCGAGATGGCGCTGGATGTGGCTGACCACGTCCAGCACCGTCTGGTTCGGCCGGCGCGGCACGGTGAAGCGCGCGAAGGCGCCGTCCGCGCCGCCGCGCCAGACTTCAACCGCGAGCGTTTCTTCCGTCTCGCTCACGCGCCGCTTCCTCCTCCCCCGCCGTCCGGCTCAGGCGCTTTCGTAGAGCCGGGTGAGAACGAACTCGCGGTGGCCGAGCGCTTCGGCCGCCGTCAGCCGCCCGTTGGCCGTGCGCAACATGCATTCCAGCAGCTTGTCGCCGGCCTGGTCGAGGGTCATCTCGCGCTGGAGCAGGCCCGTCGCATCGACGTCGATGTGCTCGCTCATGGTCCGCACCGTGCGCGGATTGGCGCCAATCTTGATGACCGGCAGGATCGGGTTGCCGATGACGTTGCCTTGGCCGGTCGGGAAGAAATGCACGGCGTAACCGGACGCCGCGCACAGCGTGACCATTTCGGCGGCGGCCGAGGAGGAATCCATGAACCACAGGCCGGGATGGGTCGGCGCTTCCGCCTTGTCGATGACGCCGTCGACGGTGCACTTCTTGCCGATCTTCTGGATATTGCCGAGCGCCTTTTCCTCGATGGTCGTCAGGCCGCCGGCGATGTTGCCCTT
>CAYIQU010000042.1:4696-8642 GCA_964365645.1 uncultured Hyphomicrobiales bacterium
CTTGGTCGGCTGCGATTCGGACAGGTCGTCGGTCTTATGGCGGTTGATCACGTCCTGGTAGCGGTTGAACATGAACATGAACTTCTCGCGCACCTCGGGCGTGCGGCAACGGGCGGCAACGATGTCCTCGCCGCCGGTGATTTCGGTGGTTTCGCCGAAGCAGAGATAGGCGCCGAGCGGGTGCAGCTTATCGAAGGCGTTGCCCACCGTCGGATTCGAGCCGCAGCCCGAAGTGGTATCCGATTCGCCGCACTTGGTCGAAACCCACAAATCCTTGATCGGGCAGGTTTCGCGCTGCTTCTCGGTCGCCCCCTGGATGAATTCCTTGGCCTTCTTCGAGGCCCGCATGATGGTGTCGTGATCGCCGTGCAATTCGATGCCGAAGCCCGCGACCGGCTTGCCGGTCTTGGCAATGCCGTCGACGACGCGCTTGGTCCAGCCTTCCTCGATGCCGATGACGACGACGGCGGCGACGTTGGGGTTCGCCCCGGTGCCGATCAGGGTGCGGAAGTGCAGGTCCAGATCGGCGCCGAACTGAAGCCGGCCGTAGGGGTGCGGGATCGCCATCGTGCCCTTGATGTTGTGGGCGACGGCCTCGCAGGCGGCGTTGGACAGGTCTTCGACCGGGAGGATGATGACGTGGTTGCGGACCCCGACGCGGCCATTCTCGCGGCGATAGCCCTGGAAAACGGTGTTTTTGTCGATCATGGAATTCTCACCAACGCTTGGTTTTGATGTTGTGGACGTGGGCGTGCTGCCCGGTCTTGATCGGAGCGACCGCTTTGCCGATATCGATGCCGTATTTATAGACGGTGTCGCCGGCGGCCATGTCCTTGAGCGCCACCTTGTGGCCGATGGGGATGTCCTGGGTCACCGTGACGGCGATTTTCTTGTCCTCGTCCATGATCCAGGCGGTGCCTTCCTGGCCGGCCTTGATCCCCTCGACCACGGCCACCGCCACGGTGTCCTTGGCATCGTGCAGCACGAAATGAATCATGTGGGTCCTCTTCGGTTTCGGCCGCGACCGATCATCGGCGGCCCGGTTGCTCCGACGATCCTAGGCGGGGCGTCGGGCGGGAGTCAATAAAGTCATATATATGATTTGAATGACATGGCCCCGGGCGCTAAAATCGGCCCGATTCGGAACCCCTGCGAGGTGCCCATGTCCCCCGGCGAGTCCCGCCCGAGCGAAGCCCTGACGGTCGGTTCCCCCAGCCGCGCCCCCCTCTACAAGGAGGTCAAGCGCAGCTTGATGAAGTCGCTCGCCGCCGGCGAATGGAAGCCCGGCCAGGCGATCCCGTCGGAGCGCGAGCTGGCGGCGCGGTTTCAGGTGGCCATCGGCACGCTGCGCAAGGCGATCGACGAGCTGACGGCGGAAAACATCCTGGTCCGCCAGCAAGGCCGCGGCACCTTCGTCGCCGCGCACAATCAGGACCGGTTGATGTTCTATTTCTTCCACATCGTTCGCAAGAACGGCGGGAAGGAATATCCCAAGGTCGAGACGCTCTCGTTCGCCAAGGGTCGCGCCGACGCCGTGGAAGCGGCGAAACTCGGCCTTGAACGCGACGCGCCCGTCTTTCGCATCGTCAACCGCCTGAGCATCGGCGGCGAGCCGGTCATCATCGACCACGTCGCCATTCCCCAGCGCCTGTTCCCGCGCCTGACCGCGCGGCAGTTCGAGCGGCGCCCGAACACCATCTATCACCTCTACCAGACCGCGTTCGCGGTGACCGTGGTTCGCTCGTCCGAACGGCTCGCCGCTGTTTCCGCCGACGGCGCGACCGCCAAGCGCCTGAACATCGCCGCCGGCACGCCGCTTCTGGAAATCCGCCGCGTCGCCCTGACCTACAACGAGGCGCCGGTCGAATACCGCCGCTCGCTGGTTCACACGGCGCATTTCGAGTATTTCAGCGAACTGGGCGGCTGACGGCCCTTCAGGCCGTCGCCGGGCGTGCGCTTGGCTCTTGAGCCGGCCCGCCGCCCGGCGCAAAATCGGGACACCGGGACGGGCGGAACGCGGGGCGCATGTACGAGACCATTCTTTTCGAGCAGGCCGAGGGCGTGGCGACGCTGACGCTCAATCGTCCCGACAAGCTCAACAGCTTCACCGAGACCATGCATGGCGAGGTTCACGACGCCCTGGCGGCGACGCGGCTGGGCGGCGCGCGGTGCCTGCTCCTGACCGGCGCGGGACGCGGATTCTGCACCGGCCAGGACCTGAACAGCCGGAAGTTCGGGCCGGACGATCCGCCGCCGGACCTCGGCCATTCGCTGGACACCCATTACAATCCGCTGGTCCGCGCCTTGCGCGAATTGGAGATGCCCGTGGTCTGCGCCGTCAACGGCGTCGCCGCCGGCGCCGGCGCCAATATCGCCTTGGCGTGCGACATCGTGCTGGCCGCGGAGTCGGCCCGCTTTATCCAAAGTTTCGCCAAGGTGGGACTGATTCCCGACGCCGGCGGCACCTGGACGTTGCCCAGGCTGGTCGGCATGGCCCGCGCGCGGGGTTTGGCGCTGCTGGCCGAGCCGGTGACGGCGGCACAAGCCGAAGCCTGGGGCATGATCTGGAAATGCCTGCCCGACGATCAGTTGATGCCCACGGCCGTCGCCTTGGCGCGGCATTTGGCGACGCGGCCGACCGCCGGGCTGGCGCTGGCCAAGAAGGCGCTCGACGCCTCGGCGGCGAACACGCTGGACCGGCAGCTGGACCTGGAGCGGGATTTGCAGCGCCAGGCCGGACGCACGGCCGATTACCGCGAGGGCGTCGCCGCGTTCCTGCAGCGCCGCGAACCGAAATTCACAGGACGCTGATCCGGTGAGCGCGCCCGCTTCGGATATATCCTTCGTCGATCTGGGCGACATGCGCCTGGAGTATCGCTGGATTCCGCCGGTTGCCGCCGGCCGGCCGGCGCTGGTCTTTTTGCACGAGGGATTGGGCTGCGTCGCCATGTGGAAGGGGTTCCCCGACCGGATCGCGGCGGCCACCGGCTGCGGCGCGCTGGTCTACAGCCGCGCGGGTTACGGCCGGTCCTCGCCGGTGGCCGTGCCCCGGCCGCTTCGCTACATGCACGACGAGGGCCTCGACGTTCTGCCCCGGCTGCTGCGGGCATTGACCCTGGACCGGGTGGTGCTGATCGGGCACAGCGACGGCGGCTCGATCGCGCTGGTTCACGGCGGCAGCGGCCGCGCGCCGGAAACGGCGGGCATCGTCACGCTGGCGGCGCACGTCTTCAACGAGGACCTCTGCGTCGCCAGCATCCGCGCCGCCAAGGACGCCTACGTCGCCGGCGAGTTGCGCCGCCGGCTGGAACGGTTTCACGGCGACAATGTGGATTGCGCCTTTTGGGGCTGGAACGGGGCTTGGCTCGATCCCGGCTTTCGCGAATGGAACCTGGAAGAATACCTGCCGTCGATCCGGGTGCCGGTTCTGGCGATCCAAGGCGCCGACGATCCATACGGCAGCGCCGCCCAATACGAGGCGATCCGCGCCGGCTGCGGCGGCCCCGTCGAGGTCCTGGTGCTCGATCGATGCGGCCATTCCCCCCACCTGGACCAGCCGGAAGCCACGGCGGTGGCCGTCACCCGATTTATTAGCGCGTTGAATTCATAGGGTTTTGTAGGGGAACGGAAACGGCCCCCCTTTATAAAAGGTTGAGCGTGCGAACCGGCTTCCTATATAAAGAAGCATTCTAGTACCTATTTACGGGTTGTGCTCCCGGCCGCGAGACCCCGAATTCCACAAGCGAAAGCGTCGCCCATGATCGATTTTCAGACCCGCCCCGAGCGCTACAAGCACTGGAAGCTGGCCCTTGAGGGCGACGTCGCCACGCTGGCGATGGACGTCGATCCGAACGGCGGGCTGGCGGCCGGCTACGAGCTGAAGATGAATTCCTACGATCTCGGCGTCGACATCGAGCTGGCCGACGCGGTGCAGCGGCTGCGCTTC
>CAYIQU010000043.1:0-8480 GCA_964365645.1 uncultured Hyphomicrobiales bacterium
CGCCGGCCGGAATCGATTTCGCGCGCCAGGTTCTTGATGTAGACGATCTTGGCGCGACTGAGGCCCGCACGGCGCAGTCGCGCCTCGGTGGCCTTCAGCATCGCCTCGGACGTCATGGCGGGAACGAGCGCATCGAGCCGCCCGGAAATGGCCGCCGCCGCGCCGGCCGAAACCTGCTGGCCGACGATAATTCGCACCAGGCCCGGAAAGCCGGGCTTGCGGTTGCGCGTCGCCGGCAGCCCGCAAAGGGCGTAGGCCACGGCGATGTCGTCGTCGCGCCGGGCCAACTCCTCCAGCGCGGGTTTCAGCGAAAGATCGGGCCGGGCGCGGTACCACATGGCGGCGATAGTCCGGCACCCCCGGGCGAATCTCAAGTCGCCTGTTCGCGGGTTTTCAGGAACGTGATGTCCGGCCAATCCTGCGCGGCCCGATCCAGGTGCCAAGCGTTGCGGGCGAGGAAGACCGGTTCGCCGTCGTGATCCTCGGCCATGTTGGCGCGATTGGCGTCGCTGAAACGCTTGAGCGTCGCCGCGTCCGGGGCGCGCAGCCAACGGGCCGTGTAAAGCTCGGTCGGTTCGAAGCGCACGGGGATTTCGTATTCGGTCCGAACCCGGTCGGCGAGAATTTCGAATTGCAGCGGCCCGACCACGCCGACGATCCAGTCAACGCCGAAGGCCGGCTTGAAAACCCGCGCCGCTCCTTCCTCGGCGATCTGGCGCAGCGCGCGGTCCAGATGCTTGGCCTTCAGCGGGTCCTCGGGCCGAACTTTTTGCAGATGCTCGGGCGCGAAACTGGGAATGCCGGTGAAACGCAGCGCCTCGCCTTCGGTCAGGGCGTCGCCGATCCTCAGCGTGCCGTAGTTGGGGATGCCGATGATGTCGCCGGGCCAGGCGTCGTCCACCCGTTCGCGGTCCTGGGCGAAGAACATGAGCGGATTGTGCACCAGCATCTGCTTATTCGTGCGAACGTGATGAAGCTTCATGCCCCGCCGGAAACGGCCCGAGGCGAGCCGGACGAAGGCGATCCGGTCGCGATGCTTCGGGTCCATGTTGGCTTGAATCTTGAAAACGAAGCCGCTGACTTTCTCCTCCTCCGGCGCGATCGGGCGTTCGACCGTGGGCTGCGGCCGGGGAAGCGGCGCGATTTCACCCACGCCTTCCAGCAGTTCGCGCACGCCGAAGGTGTTGACCGCGCTGCCGAAGAAAACGGGCGTGAGGTGCCCCTCGCGGTAGGATTTGAGATCGAAGGCCGGCGCCGCGCCGCGAACCATCTGGGCTTCCTCCTTGAGCGTCGCCAGGGCGTCCTCGGGCAGAAGCGTCCCGAGCTTGGGGTCGTCCAGCCCGTGGCAGACCTCGCCCGGTTGCGGCAGCACGCCGCCGCGACTCTTGGCGATCAGGGCGAGTCTATCCTGACGCAGGTCGTAGCAGCCGAGGAACGAGCGGCCCATGCCGATCGGCCAGGTCGCCGGGGTGACGTCGAGGGCGAGGGTCTTCTCGATCTCGTCCATCAATTCGAAGGGGTGTCGGCCATCCCGATCCATCTTGTTGATGAAGGTGATGATCGGCATGTCGCGAAGGCGGCAAACCTCGAACAGTTTCCGGGTCTGCGTCTCGATTCCCTTGGCGGCGTCGATGACCATGACGGCCGAATCGACGGCCGTCAGGGTGCGGTAAGTGTCTTCGCTGAAATCTTCGTGACCGGGAGTGTCGAGCAGATTGAACACCATCCCGCCGAACTCGAACGTCATGACCGAGGTTGCGACCGAAATGCCGCGCTCGCGCTCGACTTTCATCCAATCGGACCGCGCCCGGCGCTGCTCGCCGCGCGCCTTGACCGCGCCAGCCAGCTGGATCGCGCCGCCGAACAGCAAAAGCTTTTCCGTCAGCGTCGTCTTTCCCGCGTCGGGGTGCGCGATAATGGCGAACGTGCGCCGGCGGCGGACTTCGGTTTCGAGGGCGTTCATGGGCGATCAGGATGTTGGGGTCGGCGGGACTTTAACCGCCGCGCCGGATTCCGCCACCTTTTTTTCGCCGAACGCCATGCCCAGGATGCTATTTTTCATGCCGCCCAACCCATTCCGGTTCGACCAAGGGGTGTCTTATGAGTGACCATCGCAAGAAGTCCCGCCGCGATGGCGGCGACAGACGGGAAGAGGCGGACCGACGCGCCGAGGCCCGATTGCACGACAACGCCGACCGCCGAAAGAAAAGCGCCCCCGTGGCGGCCGAGCGGCGATCCGGCCGGGACCGCCGCGCCGACAGCCGCCGCGCGAAAAGCCGCCGTTCGAGCCGGGACCGCCGCGACGACTAAACGCTCAACGAACGTGCCGCCACCAGTATTGCTGGTTGATGGAAAAGACGGGATCGTAGTGCCTGACCTTGACGGCCTCGATCACCTGCGGAATCTGGTTGTCCAGGACGTAGACCTTGCCGTTCAGCATCACGACCAGGATCGCGTGCCCGATCTTCAGATTCAGGTCCTTGACCGCCACTACCCGCAAGGAGTCGGGCGGGAACCCCAGCGTCAGCAGCGCCACGAACTTGGCGATGGCGAAGTCCTCGCAATCGCCGAACTTGGCCATGAATTCGCCGGGCGAATTCCAATAATCCTTCTGGTTCCAGTTGGAATCGTCGGTGATGTACTTGGCCTTGTTGATCAGGCCGTTGACATCGACCATCTGCGCGTAGCGGTCCTTGCCTTTGACCCCGTTCAGGAATTGGACGAGCTTCAAGTAGTTGCAGGCGTTGAACCGTTTTTCCTCGCAGCTCCCTTCCAGCTTCTCGGCGCGTTCCTTGGAATAACGCTCCATGGCGCCGTTCCACTGCTTGAACGCCGCCAAGTTGGACGATCGCTGTTCGCGGGTGCCGAAATAGCTCGGCTGCAACTGGCTGGCGGGATCGACCGTGGCGGCCTGGGCGAAAGCGGACGGCTCCGCGGCGGCGATCGCGGCCGCGAAAAGTCCCGCGAAGAGCATCACCCGCGCGAATCGCGAATCGCGTGAAAAGGTTTTGTCGGACATGTTCGATCTGGAACGCATTGACAGCACAAGAGATTCTGCCACCCTTGGGCGAAGAGGCAAGCGTATCGGTGACGACCTTACTCTTTTTGGGTCGGAACGCGAACAGGCTTGCCTCTCGCCCCCGAAGCCTTAAGATGCTGGAAAATATAGGATTTCCGGAGGGGCTATGAACGAGACGGATAAGGACGATCCTGCCGCCGAAAAACCGGCCGCGACCCCGACCAAACGCTCGTTCAATAAGATCGCCCTTGCCGTGGCCCTGTCGATTCTTTTGCTGATCGGCGGCGGCGTCGCCTTCACCTTCAAGTTCGTCGGCGACGAGCGCGACCGCTCCCTCCAGGAATGGCAGGTGCGGATGGGCATCGTCGCCGACAGCCGCGCGGCGGCCATCAACGAATGGATGGAACAAAACTTCGCCAACCTGCGCGAGTTGGCCGAAAACGCTTCGGTCCAGCTTTACATGACCGAACTTGAGCAAGCCCAGGCCAAGGGTCCCGCCGCCGTGGCCGAGGTCGCCGCCCAGGCGCAATATTTGCGCAACCTTTTGATCGTCACCGCCGAACGCACCGGCTTCAAGCCCCCGCCCGCCGTCGGCGAAGTCGCGGCCAACATCGAGCGCGCCGGCGTCGCCGGCATCGGCTTGGTGGACGCGAACGGAATCCCGATCGCCAGTTCGCCGGGAATGCCGCCGATCTCGCCGGCCATGCGGATCGCCGTCGCCAAGGCACTCGAGGGCAATCCCGCCTTGATCGACATTTTCGTCGGTTCCAGCGCCATGCCCGCGGTCGGCTTCGCGTTGCCCATCTTCGGCATTCAGGACACCGGCGCCAGGGGCATCGGCGTGGTCATCGGCATTCGCCTGCTCGACGTCGACCTGTTCAACCGCTTGAAGCAGCCCGGCGCGACGGAAAAGACCGGCGAAACCTATCTCGTTCGCAAGGAAGGCAACACGGTCCAATACCTGACGCCGCTCGCCGACGGCACCCCGCCGCTCAAGAAGACGCTGGCCCTCGATACCGTGAATCTTGACGGCGCCTGGGCGCTGGAGAAGCCGGGTGGATTCGGCATCAAGCACGATTACGCCGGAGCCGAGGCCCTGATCGTGTCCCGCGCCATTGCCAATACCCCGTGGGTCCTGATCCGGAAAGTCTCGCGCACCGAGGCGTTGTCGGCCACCGACACCCGGCTGACCACGATCCTGACGGTGTTCCTGCTGTTCCTCGGCGTCGTCTCGGCGACCATTTTCGGCGTTTGGCGCCACGGCAGCAGCATGCGCGCGCTGGAAGCCGCCGAGAATTACCGCGTCTCGTCCGAGCGGTTCCAGAACATGAGCAAGTTCATGCGCCTGGTCACCAACAGCCAGCCCACCGTCATCGTCGCGGTCGACGGGGAGACCCGTTACACCTTCGCCAACGAACCGGCGGCGCGCGAGGCCGGCATTTCGATCGAGGACATGGTGGGCAAGACCATGGCCCAGGTCATCGGCCCGATCAAAGCGCAGGCGCTGGCCGAGATCAACAAGTCGGTCCTGCGCGAATTCGAGCGCCAGGAACACATCCACTATTTCGAGATCGACGAAACGCCCGAGGGCGAACCGGAAATCCAGGTCATCAAGTCGGTGCACGTGCCGCTGCGCGGCGACCTCGACTATCCGCCCGGCATCCTGATGATCCTGGACGACATCAGCGAGTTGTCGCGCGAGCGCCAAAAAAGCGAACGAATGCTGCACTCGCTCATCAACACGCTGGTCAGCGTGGTCGATCGGCGCGATCCGTTCTCGGCCAATCATTCGGTGCGGGTTTCCGAGGTCGCCAAGGCGATCGCCAAGGAAATGGGCGCCAACGACGTCGAAATGAAGACGGTGGACACCGCCGGCAGCCTGATGAATCTCGGCAAGATCTTCGTGCCGCCGGACATCCTGACCAAGACCGGCGATCTTTCCCCCGACGAGCGGAAAATGCTGTTTTCCAGCCACCTCGTCGCCGCCGATCTGCTCGAACCCGTGACCTTCGAAGGCCCCGTGGTCGAAACCATCCGCCAGATGGGCGAGACCTGGGACGGCAAGGGGCCCCTCGGCCTCAAGGGCGAGGAGATCCTGCGCACCGCGCGGATGCTCGCCGTCGCCAACGCCTTCGTCGGCATGATCAGCCCGCGCGCCTACCGCGAAGCCATGACCTTCGAAAAGTGCAGCGCCATCCTGCTCGGCCAGACCGAGACCCGTTACGACCGCAAGCCGGTCACCGCGCTGATCAACTTCCTGGAGAACCGCGGCGGCATGGAACGCTGGGCCCACTTCCGCAAGCGCCCCGACGACATGGCGGCCTGACCTCCGCGTCGATCGAAAAAAAACGCGCCGGAACGGGTTACCGCTCCGGCGCTTTTTTGGGGGAATAAGTAAGAAGGTCAGCGCCGCTCTTCGTCCATCTTGATGGTCACCGTCAACTGGTCGGGGGTCTGGGTAACCGTGTAGCCCGGCTCGCCTTCCTGCCCCAGGTCGCTCAAGCTGACCCCCTCCAGCGTGACGGCCGTATCCGGGGCATTATCGCCGCTGAAGGAAATGACCACGTCGCCTTTGGCGTTCTCGGAGAAGACCATATCCTGCGCGTTGAACTCTTCGCCCTCGAACACGATTTTGTCCTGATCGGCGATGTCGGTGATAATATCCCTGCCTGCCTCGGCGTCGAAGACGAAGGTATCGCTACCCGCGCCGCCCGAGAGCGTATCGTCGCCTTTGCCGCCCGCGAGCGTATCGTCGCCCTGGCCGCCCTCGAGCGTGTCGTCGCCCCGACCGCCGACCAATGTGTCGTCGCCTTGTCCGCCCTCAAGGGTATCATCGCCGGAGCCGCCGAGCAGCGTGTCGTCGCCATGGCCGCCTTCGAGGCTGTCGTCGCCGGCGCCGCCGTAAAGCGTGTCTTCGCCCCGGCCGCCTTCGAGGCTATCGTCGCCACCCCGACCGAAGATAGTATCGTCGCCTCGGCCGCCTGCAAGCACGTCGGCGCCCCTGCCGCCGACGATATAATCGTCCGCTCCCGCTCCGCCGCCCGTGCCGTCGTCGTAAGCCGGCACGTCCGCGGTCACGGTCGTCAACGCGGTATCGCCCTCGGCTTCGGTGGCGATGGCGGTGACGCTCAGCGGGAACGCATCCCCGGCCGTTTCATCGACGGTCAATTGGAGATTCGTCAATTGGTCCGGCGTCAACAGCCACGTCCCGTCGCCCATGTCGGTCCCGGCGGACAGAACCGCCCCTTCGGGCAATCCGCCGACCGTGTAGCTCAAGGTCTCGGAACTGTCCGTGTCCGCGAGCGCGCCGGTAATCTCGAGCGGGAACATCCGAACAACGCCGCCCTCCTCGCCGCCGTGCCCATAGCCGTGGCCGTGGCCGTGTTCCTCGTGGCCGTGGCCATGCCCAGGGTGACCCTCCTCGTCATGGCCGTGCCCGCCGTCGTCACCGCCGGAAAGAACCGGCTCGCCAAGCGCGACCGAAAGAACCGGCGCATCGGCGACTCCGGCTACGGCAACGTCCATCGCCGCGATGGTGGCCGCCGTCGAACCGTCCGCCGCAAGGGCGGTCGCCGTTACGGTCAAGGACATATCCTCGGCCGAATTCGGCGCCGGCGTCAGGGTCAGCCCTTCAAGCTGGTCCGCCGTCAAGGTCCAGGTGCCGTCGCCGTTGTCGGTCCCAGCCGAAAGGGTCGCGCCCGCCGGCACGCCGGCGACGGTCACGGTGACCGTTTCATTCGCCCCGGCCGAGGCGACGGCGATATTGAGCGCGATTGCGGTATCCTCGGCGCCGCTCACGTTGCCGACGGTCACCACCGGCGCATTGGCGCCTGGACCCGGCTCGGTTCCGCCGGGCAGGGTTCCGCCGGGTTCGATCGTGGTGGGGGTGGGAGCGGCAAGATCGGTCCGCGCCTCGAAAACCGTTCCCGTCGGGGCGGTCGGGGCGGTCGTTCCCGCAGCCGTGCCCACCTCGGCAACAAGGCGTCCTTCCGGCGTCACGTAATCGCCGGCGACCGTCTTGATCACGGTCTCTCCCGTCTCACCGGGTTCTCCGGGCGCAGGCGCGGCCGGGCCAGCGGCCGTCTCAAACCCAGCCGGCGGGACGGCCTCGCCCTGCTGGATCGTGCCCTGCAGGCCGAAATCGTTCTGGTTGGCATCGGTCAGCGGAATAACCCGCAACGCCGGCGCGAACATCTGGACGATCCCGGAATTGTCGATCTTCGTGACCGGCAGGGCGATTTGATCGAAGCTCAAAACCGACGTGAAATCGCTGGCCCCGTTCATGACCCGCACGCCGCCGTTATTGGTGATCACCACCTCGCCGATGAAGCCGTCCTTTTCCTCCATCAGCACGACGCTCAGGGTCTTGCCGTCGGCGATGTCGATGCCGACCTGCGTCCCGCGAATGCCGATGCTGCCGACCGGAGTCGTCAGAACCATGGCCCCGGGGTCGGTCCGGGCAACAATGCCGCTGACGAAGGTGAACACGCCTTGCGTCACCGAGATCCCAACCGAACCATTCTGCTGGGCGGGGTCGTAGATCAACTCATCGAGAACCATCCGACCGTTCTCGCCCATCGAGAAGCTGGTCTGGTCGGCGAGCATGGCGCCGAGCGCGCCATCGGCCCCGGATTCGAGAACATCGCCCTGATAGAGGGGCGAGCCGACCTGCAACGGAACGCGCGTGCCGTCCGGCCGAATGACGAACACCACGCCCGACAAATTCTTGACTTGCCCGATGGCAACCCCGTCCGAGCCGGCGATAACCCCGCCTTCCGCGAGCGCGACTGGTTCGGCGGCCTCGACGCCGGCCACAAGACCGGCCGCGACCTCGCCGGAAACCTCGGCGCCGTCAGCGGAAACCAGCTTGGGGAGATTGGGCTGGTCGAAATAGCCTTCCACGGTCACTCGGTTGCCGTCGGGAAACGCGAGAACCAGATCGGAACCCTGCTGGATGAATTCCGCATCGACCAGCGAAAGCCCTTGGGGAAGGACGACGTCGCCGCCTCCGGCCGCGTCCAGGTGCGCAAACGGCCCGGGACCGCCCGGCGTCATCGACTGTCCATGCATCGTGGCAGCGTCATAGGCCATAACTAACCTCCTGATCTCGATGCTCGAATTCTGCATGGATTAGATAGGCCTGACCTTGATCCAAAGCAAAGCGCGACGGCCGCCCAGGCCGCCAATTCAGCGCCCGGCAACCACGCCAAGCGCAACTCATTGGAATACATCGATCTTTAGCGCGAGAGGCGCATCGAATTCCGCGCGAATAAGGTCAGAAAAATGATTTTGAGCGTGGCGCGCGGACGTTAAAAAAACGCCCCGGAGGGGGTATCCCGCTCCGAGGCGTCTTTTGCCGAAGAAGGCTCAGCCGTTGTTGTTATCCGGGTTGACGGTCAGGGTTACCGTATCGCCGCTCTGCGTGACCGAGTAGCCGTCGTTGCTCTTGCTGTTGTCGTCG
>CAYIQU010000044.1:0-8431 GCA_964365645.1 uncultured Hyphomicrobiales bacterium
CGGCCTCGGCCGCCGAGCCGTAGACGTAGCCCGAGGTCATGAACAGCGCCTCGCTGGTTTCGGCGAACGGTGAGCGGGTCAACCCGCCCCGCACCAGCGTCGTCGCCAGTTTCGTTTTCTTGGCGCCCTTCAGGCAGTTCTCGGCCATGGTCGTCGTCCCTTGCTTTGCAAGCCGCGCAACAAAAAAGCCCCAACCGGGCGAGGTCGGGGCTTGGCGTGCTCCAACCTTTTAGCGAGTTTATTTAACGTGGCCGCAAGCCGGTTGGCCAAATCACCACGTGGGCGCGGGTTTTAACCTCCCGCCGGGTTTTTGGCAAGGGGTTACTCTTCTTCCCGCTCCCGCTTGACGATGCCCTTGCGCAGCCGCCGGATGCCGACCCAGACCAGAGGCACCACGACCGGAATGGCCAGGCCCGCGGCCAGTTCGGCATCGACGCGCAGGCCGGCCCCGTGCAAGGCCTTGGCCGCGTAAAGCACCAGCCCGACGATGTAATAGCTGATGGCCGCGACCGAGAGCCCCTCGACCGTCTGTTGCAAGCGAAGCTGCGCCTTGGCGCGGCGGTTCATCGAGCGCAGCAGGTCGCGGTTCTGCGCCTCGACGCCGACGTCGACCCGCGTGCGCAACAGATCGCTCGCCCGCGCGATACGCACCGAAAGATTTTCCTGCCGGCCGGCGACGTTCTCGCAGGTCTCCATCGCCGGCGCCAGGCGACGAAGCAGGAATTCGCCCAAAGGCTGCATCCATTCCAGCCGCGCCTCGCGCAGTTCCTCGACCCGCTGGCGGGTCAACGCGACATAGGCGCGCGCCGCGGAAAAACGGAACGCGGTCGAAGCGGTGACTCCTTCGGCTTCGGCCGCGAGCGTCGAGAGGCGCTTCAACAGCGCGCTTTCGTCCTCGACCGTCGTGATCTCGGGCAGTCGCTTCACCACCGCCGTCAGGTCCTGTTCCAGCGCCGCGACGTGGGGTCGCGCGGCGCGGGCCAACGGAAAGGCGAGCATCGCCATGATCCGGTAGGTCTCTATTTCCACCAGCCGCTGCACCAGGCGACCCAATTGGCGCTGGTTGAGGTTCATGTTTTTAAGCAGATAACGGCCGAAGCCGTCGGCGTGGATGCGGGCGTCCGTCCACGCCCGCGCCTGACCGCCCAAGACCACGCTGCCGATGATGGTGTTGTTGTCGAACAGCGTGGCGGTTTCCTCGACCGTCCGGTCGGGGGCCGAATCCGCCTCGATGGCGATGTGCAGGGCGGCGATCGTTTCGCCCGGAATCCCCTTCAGCCAATCGGCGGGCAAATGATCGGCGGGCGGTTCCTTGAACGGCTGGGCGAAGGGTCCGTCGACGGCGAAGGTGTAGGACGAAAATTCGGAATGCCGTTCCCATTTCAGCAGCAGTGGCCCGATCCGGGCCGAGAAATGCAGCGCGTCGCCCGGCGGCGGCGCGACGGAAAACGCGCGACAAAGCCCCGCCACGTGGGCGCGGTCGGAATCCTGGGCGCCTTCGCCGCTCATGACGGCTAGGTGCGACAGCCGGACCGGCGCGCGCAAAAGCAGATAGGGCCGGGCGTGGGCCTCGTCGGCCAGGATTCGGCGCTGGGGGTGCTCGCGAAAGGAAATCATGCCAAGGCCAGGGTATCGTTGGGGTCGTTTTTCCCGTGCTCGTCCCCTATATATCACGGGACCGGGCCGTCATTAACCTCCGTCACGCGGCGGTTCGGCGACATTTCGATGAAGGATGTGTGTCCCATGCCCGCCCCTTTGCCGCCCCAGGCCCCCCTGTCCGCCTTGGCCGAGACCGACGCCCTGTTTTACGGCCGCGCCGGCCTGGACCGCGCCGGCGCCGAACGGCGGGTGAACGAGGCGCTGAAGGGCGCCGACGACGGCGAACTGTTCCTCGAATACCGGCAGTCGGAAGCGCTGGCCTTTGACGACGGCCGGCTGAAAACCGCGAGCTTCGATACCGCCCAGGGCTTCGGGATGCGCGCCGTTTCCGGCGAGGCCACCGCGTTCGCCCACGCCACCGAACTGACCGACGCCGCCTTGAAGCGCGCCGCCGATACCGTCCGTGCCGTGCGGACCGGCGCGGGCGGCGTCATGGCCGAGCCGCCCGCCGGCACCAACCGCGCCCTTTACGGGCCTGAGAATCCGCTCAGCCCCGTTCCCTTCGCCGCCAAGGTCAAGGTGCTCGAAGACATGGACGCCTATGCCCGCGCCCGTGACCCGCGCGTGCGTCAGGTGAGCGCGTCGCTGACCGGTTCGTGGCAAGCGGTGCAGATCGTGCGCGCCGGCGGCTTGCGGGTCGCGGACGTTCGCCCCCTCGTGCGGCTCAACGTCACGGTGATGGTGGAACAAGACGGACGCATGGAAACCGGCAGCTTCGGCACCGGCGGACGCGGCGCCCTTGAGCGATTCATCGAGCCTTCGTCCTGGCGCGCCGCCGTGGACGAGGCGCTGCGTCAGGCTTTGGTCAATTTGGAATCGATCCCCGCCCCGGCCGGCGAAATGACGGTGGTGCTGGGTTCGGGCTGGCCCGGCATTCTGCTGCACGAAGCCATCGGGCACGGGTTGGAAGCCGACTTCAACCGCAAGAAAACATCGGCCTTCGCCGGCCTGATGGGCCAACGCGTCGCCGCGCCGGGCGTCACGGTGGTGGACGACGGCACGATTCCCGACCGGCGCGGGTCCATCACGGTCGACGACGAGGGCACGCCCGGCGGCCGCACCGTGCTGATCGAGGATGGAATCCTCAAAGGTTATTTGCAGGATCGCCTCAACGCGCGCTTGATGAACATGCGCCCGACCGGCAACGGCCGGCGCGAAAGCTTCGCCCACGCGCCGATGCCGCGCATGACCAACACCTACATGCTGGCCGGCGCGCGCCAGCACGACGAGATCATCGCCTCGGTCAAGAAGGGGCTTTACGCCGCCACCTTCGGCGGCGGGCAGGTCGACATCACCTCGGGCAAGTTCGTGTTTTCCTGCACCGAGGCGTATTTGATCGAGAACGGCAAGATCGGCGCGCCGGTCAAGGGCGCGACCCTGATCGGCAACGGCCCCGACGTGCTGACCAAGGTCTCCATGATCGGCGACAATATGGAACTCGACCCCGGCATCGGCACCTGCGGCAAGGACGGCCAAGGCGTCCCCGTCGGCGTCGGCCAGCCGACGATGAAGATCGATCAACTCACCGTCGGCGGCACGGCGGTGTGAGCGTTCCGGCACGGCAACTTCATTGAGAACCCGCGGGCTGATGCTATAATCTGGCCATGAATCGGGAACAGACCATCCAGGCGTTAAAGCGGCATGAGCGGGATATCCGCGCGGGGGGGGCGACTTCGCTCTTTTTGTTCGGTTCGGTGCTGCGCGGCGAAGCCGGTCCCGAAAGCGACGTCGATTTGTTCATCGATTACGACGAAACCGGCGATTTCAGCCTTATCGAATTGATCCGTCTGAAAGCGGAGATCGCGGCCTATCTCGGCAGGGAGGTCGATCTCACGACCCGCGACGGTCTTCATCCCGTGATCCGCAATCGCATTATCGCCGAGGCGGAGCGCATCTTCTGATGGCCGGGAAAACCGTTCTCACCCGCCTTCACGACATACGCGACGCGATCAACGGCATTTCGGAAACTCTCGCCGGCGTCACGTTCGATACTTACAAGGACGTTTGGTCCATGCGCCGCGCGACTGAGCGCGGCATCGAGATCATCTCGGAAGCCAGCCGCCATATCCCGCCCGAGATGAAGGCGAAATTTCCCGATATTCCCTGGCAGGAAATAGCCGCGATCGGAAACTTGCTTCGGCACGAGTATGCGAAGGTGGATGATAGGATCATCTGGAACGTCGCGCGGAGCCGCTTGATCGATCTCGGAAAGGCCGTCGAAACAATGATCCGTGAGGTCGCGGGCGGAAACGAACGTTTCCCCTAAGCCCTGGCGGCCCGCCGACCATGAACGTGGACCGGCTCACCGTCGGCGAGACGGTGGTGTAATCAATACGCATATTCCTTGAACACCGGATCGACGTTGCCTTTCCAGCGGCGCTCATAGGCCTTGAGCAGTTCTTCCGCCGGGGTCAGGCCCGAATCGGCGATCTGGAACAGCGGATTGAGGAAATGGGTTTCGTCGAAGCCGAAATAATCGAGCGCGGCGCGACGGCTTAATCCCGCGTGCGCGATTTCCAGGACGTCGAGGGCGAGATCGCCCACCGTGCGGCCCCGGAAAGGCGTTTTCAGCGCGGTGCGCGGCACTGCGGCGCGCAAGGCCTCGCGTTCCTCCATCGTCCAGTCCTTGGCCAGGTCCCAGGCGGCGTCCAGCGCGCCCGGATCGTAGAGCAGCCCCACCCACAGGGCGGGCAGCGCGCACAAGCGCGCCCACGGGCCGCCGTCGGCGCCGCGCATTTCGAGATATTGCTTCAAGCGCACCTCGGGAAACGCGGTCGTCATGTGCGCCGCCCAATCGGCGATGGTCGGACGTTCGCCGGGCAACGCCGGCAGCTTGCCCTTCATGAAATCCCGGAACGACTGGCCGGACGCGTCGATGTAACGCCCGTCGCGGTAGACGAAATACATCGGCACGTCGAGCAGGTAATCGGTGTAGCGCTCGAAGCCGAAGCCCGACTCGAACACGAACGGCAGCATTCCGCAGCGATCGGGATCGGTGTCGGTCCAAATATGGCTGCGATAGCTCAAATAGCCGCAGGGCTTGCCCTCCTTGAAGGGCGAATTGGCGAACAGCGCGGTGGCGACCGGTTGCAGGGCCAGCGCGACGCGGAACATTTTCACCATCGTCGCCTCGGAATCGAAATCGAGATTGACCTGCACGGTGCAGGTGGACTGCATCATGTCGAGGCCGAGGGTGCCGCGCTTGGGCATGTAGTCGCGCATGATCTTGTAGCGGCCCTTGGGCATCCACGGCATGTCGGAGCGCGGCCATTTCGGCTGGTAGCCGAGACCGAGAAAGCCGATCTTCATGTCGCGCGCGATCGCCTTGACCTGCTTCAAGTGCTCGCTCACCTCGGTGCAGGTCTGGTGGATGGTCCGAAGCGGCGCGCCCGAGAGTTCCACCTGCCCGGCCGGTTCCAGCGACACCGAGGCGCCGTCGGAACGCTTGAGCGCGATGGGGTTGCCGTTTTCCATTTCGGGGTCCCAGCCGAAGCGGGTCATCCCCATCAGCAGCGCGCGGATGCCCTGCGGGCCTTCGTAGTCGAGCGGGCGCAAGTCCGACAGGCGATAGGCGAACTTTTCATGTTCGGTGCCGATCAACCAATTCTCGCGCGGCTTGTTGCCCCCGGCGAAGTATTCGACCAATTGGCGGCGGTCGGTGATCGTTTCGGACGGTCCCGTCGGTGCGCCGGACATGGGTGTTTCCTTTTCTTCAATCCCGCGCGGGGGGCTGCGAGCGCCCATCGCCGGTAATGGCCTGCCAACAGGCGAGCATCGCCAGCGCCGCCGTTTCGGCCCTTAATATCCGAGGCCCGAGCGTGACGCGGCTAACAAAGGGGAGCCGGCCGAGCGCGTCAAGCTCGGAACGCTCGAAGCCGCCCTCGGGTCCGATCAGGAAAGCGTGAGCGGGCGCGTCCTTCGGGCTTGACGCGAACGCCTCGGCCGCCGGAATCCCGCCGCCTTGTTCGTCGGCGACGAACAAGCGCCGGCCCGCCGGCCATTCGGCCACGACCCGCTCGAGCGTCGCTGCCTCGGCGACCTCGGGCACGTCCAGGCGTTCGCATTGCTCGGCCGCCTCGACGGCGCGGGCGCGGAGTCGCTCGCGGTTGATTCGCTCGGCCGCCGTCCGGCGGGTGAAAACCGGAACCAGGCGCGCAACACCCAGCTCGGTCGCTTTCTCGACGAGAAAATCGGTCGCCGTTTTCTTGAGCGGCGCGAACAAAAGCCAAAGATCGGGACCGGCCGTTTGCGACCGCAGGCGTTCCTCGGCCTCGGCCTCGCCCCCTTTGCGATCCAGGCGCGCGACGCGGCCCCGCCATTCGCCGTCGCGGCCGTTGAACAGCGCCAGCGCGTCGCCGGGGCCGAGCCGCATGACCCGGCCGGCATAATGGGCTTGGTCGGGACTCAACTCCACCCGCGCGCCCGCGGCCAGCGAGCCCTCCACGAATAGCCGGATTTTAGGCGGCCGGATTGCGGGTCTTTGTGCCATTGTCGGGTCGGCCATCGAGGACTTTTGCCAGAAGAAGCGCTCTGCTTTACCTTTAAAGAGTGCCACGAGAGACCCATGAATCCTAGCGTCAGCGACATCCCCGCCGGAAACTGGATCGACCGGCTGACTCCCCCGGCCATCCGCCCTTATTTGCGGCTGATGCGCCTCGACCGGCCGATCGGATCGTGGCTGCTGCTGTTCCCCTGCTGGTGGAGCGTCGCGCTCGCCGCCGACGGCTGGCCGGATCCGCGCTTGATGGTTTTGTTCGCGGCCGGCGCGGTCATCATGCGGGGCGCCGGGTGCGTTCTCAATGACATCGCCGACCGTCATTTCGACGCCCGCGTCGCGCGCACCCGGAATCGCCCCGTCGCCAGCGGCGAAATCGGCGTCATGAGCGCGATCCTATTCCTGGGGACCTTGCTGCTGCTGGGACTTCTGGTCTTGATCCAGTTCAACCCCTTCGCCGTGCTGGTCGGCATCGGCTCGCTCGGGCTTGTCGCCGTCTATCCGTTCGCCAAACGGGTCACGTATTGGCCCCAAGCGGTGCTGGGTCTCACGTTCAACTGGGGCGCCCTGCTGGGGTGGGCGGCGGTCAAGGGCGAATTGGCGGCGCCGGCCGTCGCGCTGTACGTCGCCGGCATGTTCTGGACGCTCGGCTACGACACCATCTACGCCCACCAGGACAAGGAGGACGATATCCTGGCCGGCGTGAAATCGACGGCGCTCAAGCTGGGCGACGCGACCCGGCCGTGGCTGATCGTCTTCTATCTTCTGTGCATCGGCTTGCTGGCGCTGGCCGGATCCCTGGCCGGGCTTAGAGGACCGTTCTTCATCGCGCTTCTGGCCGTTGCCGCGCACCTTTTCTGGCAAGTCCGGTTCGTGAACCTATCCGATCCGACCCTGTGCCTCGCCGTTTTCAAGTCCAACCGCATGGTCGGCTGGATCGTGCTGGCCGGCATCGTCGCGGACCGCCTATCGGCCGCATAAGGCCGTAGTCCCGCCGGTTGTCAGCGGGATAAAAGCCCGATACCCTTTGCGGCCACGGGCGGTCGGTCGCAATTGGAACCGACCGTCGGGAAACACGAACGATGGCCGAACAACTCCCAGTAAACTCGTCCGGCGCGAAGGACGGCGGCAATCTCTACCGCCGCCTGATCGATATCGGCATCGCGCTCTCGGCCGAGCGCGACACGAACCGCTTGATGGAGATGATTCTTCTCGAAGCCAAGGACATCACCAACGCCGACGGCGGCACGCTTTACATCCGCACCGACGACGACAAGCTGAAGTTCGAGATCATGCGGACCGATTCCCTGAAAATCGCCTTGGGGGGAACCACCGGCAAACCGATCGCCTTCCCGCCGCTCGCCATGTTCGACCCGCAAACCGGCGAGGCGAACCACCGCAACGTCGCCACGCACGCCGCCGTTGCCGGCACGTCCATCAACATTCCGGATGCTTACGAGGCCGAGGATTTCGACTTCGCCGGCACCCGCAAGTTCGACGCCGGCACCGGCTATCGCTCCAAGTCGTTCCTGACCGTGCCCCTCAAGAACAGCCAGAATAACGTGATCGGCGTTCTCCAGCTGATCAACGCCCGCGACCGCGCGACCGGCGAGGTCATTCCCTTCAGCGCCGAAATCCAGCCGGTGATCGAGGCCTTGGCGTCGCAAGCCGCCGTCGCGCTCGACGTCAGCCAATTATTGGCGGCGCAAAAGAAACTCCTCGATGCCTTCATCGAACTGATCGCCGGCGCCATCGACGCCAAATCGGCCTATACCGGCGGCCACTGCCAGCGCGTGCCGGAGCTGACCAAGATGCTGGCGCGCGCCGCGTGCGAGGCGAGCGACGGGCCGTTCCGCGACTTCGATCTGACCGAGGATCAGTGGTACGAGCTGCATTTGGGCGCCTATCTGCACGATTGCGGCAAGGTCACGACGCCGGAATACGTGGTCGACAAGGCGACCAAGCTGGAGACCATCTACGACCGCATCCACGAAGTCCGCACCCGTTTCGAGGTCATCAAGATCTGGAGGACGGTCACCGGGTTCTTCGCCCCCAAGGGCCCGAGCCCCAAGGCCTTGGGCGGCATCGGCTCCATCGTCATGGTCGCCAGCAGTTCCCTGGACCAGGGGCCGGGCGCGCATCAGGTGCACGATGCGATCGTGCCAGGCGTAGTCCGGCGCGCAGGTCAGCGCGCGCATGATGCGGATGGCCGGCTCCTTGCCGAACATGGACTGCTCGGCGCTCGCGAAGCGCGCCGCGTCGACGACGTTGGACCAG
>CAYIQU010000045.1:0-809 GCA_964365645.1 uncultured Hyphomicrobiales bacterium
GCGGTGGCAATAAAGCCGGGCGCCACGGCATTCACCGTGATGTTGCGCGAGGCGACTTCCTGGGCCAGCGCCTTGGACATGCCCGTCAGCCCGGCCTTCGAGGCGGCGTAGTTGGCCTGCCCCGCGTTGCCGGTCGCGCCGACGACCGAAGTTATGGAAATGATTCGCCCCCAGCGCTTCTTCATCATGCCCCGGATCGCCGCGCGGCAGAGCCGGAACGCGGCGGTGAGATTGACGTCGATGACCTTCTGCCAGTCGTCGTCCTTCATGCGCATCGACAGGCCGTCGCGCGTGAGGCCGGCGTTGTTGACCAGGATATCGATCCCGCCCATGGCCGCCTCGGCGGCCTTGACCAGCGACTCCGCCCCGGCCGGATCGGACAGATCGGCGGGCAAGACGTGGGCGCGTTCCTTCAATTCGGCCGCGAGGGCATTGAGCGCCTCGACGCGCGTGCCGGAAAGCCCCACCGTCGCGCCTTGGGCATGCAGGGCGCGCGCGATGGCGCCGCCGATACCGCCCGAGGCGCCGGTGACGAGCGCGCACTTGCCGCTGAGATCGAACATGAAAAATCCTCCGGTTCGCCCGTTACTATATCGGGCCTAAAGCGTCTTAAGAAAGGCCTCGATCTCGGCCGGCGTGCCGACGCTGCTGGCGGCGATTTCAGGCGCGATTCGCTTGCACAGCCCCGCCAGCACCTTGCCCGCGCCCAGTTCGACCGCCGCCGTCACGCCTTTTTCCTTCAGAAATTCGATGCTTTCGCGCCAGCGGACCATGCCCGTCACCTGCTCGACCAGCAGCCGGCGAATGGC
>CAYIQU010000045.1:819-8391 GCA_964365645.1 uncultured Hyphomicrobiales bacterium
GGCGGGGGGGTTATCTGGGCCACCACCGCACCGTGGGGCGGGTGAATCGCCACGGCGGCAACGGCCGCCGCGATCACGTCGGCGGCCGGCGCCATCAACGAACAATGGAACGGTGCGCTGACCGGCAGAAGCAGCGCGCGCTTCGCGCCCTTGGTCTTGGCCATCGCGACGGCGCGCTCGACGGCCGCCTTGTGGCCGCTGATCACCACTTGGCCCGGCGCGTTGTCGTTGGCGGGGGCGCACACTTCGCCTTGCGCCGATTCCTCGGCGACGGCGCGGGCGCCGTCGAGATCGAGGCCGAGCAGCGCGGCCATGGCGCCTTGGCCGACCGGCACCGCTTCCTGCATGGCCCGGCCGCGCGTTTTCAAGAGCCGCGCGGCGTCGGCCAACGCGAACGTGCCGGCGGCGGCGAGCGCGGAATATTCACCCAGGCTGTGTCCGGCAACGAACGCGGCGTGCTTGGAAAGATCGAAGCCGCCGTCTTTTTCCAGCGTGCGCACGACCGCGAGGCTGACGGCCATCAAGGCGGGCTGCGCGTTCTCGGTCAGGGTCAGTTCGGCCTCGGGCCCCTCGAATATCAGGCGGCTGAGATTCTGCTTCAGGGCCTCGTCGATTTCTTCGAACACCCGGCGGGCCGGATCGAAGGCCCCGGCCAATTCCTTGCCCATGCCGACGGCCTGGGACCCCTGGCCTGGAAATACGAATGCGCGCGTCATGTGGAGGCCCCCTTTCCGAGTCTTTATCGGGCGGCGGCAGTCATAGCCGCCGGGGGTCCGAAGTCAAGCCCGCGGGCTGTGGCGTTAAAGCACGTCCCGCCGCCAACCGATGTCGGCCCGGCCGCGTTCGTCCATCGCCTCCATTTGGCGACGCGTCTTGGCGCGATCGAGGACGGCGAACACGCGATCCGTCAGCGCAACCGCGCCCTGGGCCAGAGTTTCGCGCAGAGCCGCGCACACCTTCCCCCTCCGCGGTCGTCCCCCTTCCGAGGCCTTCCCAGGGTCTTCGCCCACGCTGTAATTTTGATGAAATACACTTGCCATTCTTTTGTAATATCAACCTAATTAGATGATATAAAACGATAATAACTTTACTTAGTTATAAGTTTTAATTATGTATATCCCATGGCTGCACAAATCCCATCCCTGAACGGGCTTCGGGTGTTCGAAGCCGCCGCGCGGCATCTGTCCTTTACCCGCGCCGCGGTCGAACTGTTCGTTTCCCAGGCGGCCGTCAGCCAACAAATTCGCGCCCTTGAAACGGAGCTTGGCCAAGCCCTGTTCCGCCGCGAGGGCCGCGCGCTGGCCCTAACCGAGGCCGGCTTGGAACTGGCGGCGGCGACTCGAACCGCGCTCGAACATCTTCACGACGGCCTCGCCCGCGTCCGCGCTCGCGGCAAAAGCAAAACTCTTTCCGTCAGCATGATGCCTTCGTTCGCGGCCAAGTGGCTGGTGCCGCGATTGGGGCGGTTTCTCGCCGCTCACCCCGAGGTCGATCTCAAGATTCACACGTCGCTTCAGGTCGTGGATCTGCGCCGGGGCGAGGCCGACATGGCGATCCGGCATGGATCGGGAAACTATCCGGGACTCGCCGTCAGTCTTGTCGGCCGCGAAGAAATATTTCCGGTCTGCAGCCCGGAACTGATGAATGGGCGTAGCCCCCTGCGCGTGCCCGCGGACTTGGCCGGACACACGTTGTTTCTGGATTTCGGCGAATCCTGGAGGCCGTGGCTGGAAGCGGCGAACGTTCAAGAACGCGCCATCGTCTACGGCACCGAATTCCTCGATACCAACTTGGCCCTGCAAGCCGCCATCGACGGCCAGGGGATCGCGCTCGGGCGAACCATCGTCGCCGCCGACGATCTGGCCGCCGGACGCCTGGTGCGCCCCTTCGATCTGGCCGTTCCCGCCCCCCACGCCTATTGGATCGTCCAGCCGTCCGACCAGGAAACCCGGCCGGAGGCGCGGGCTTTCCGCGACTGGATTTCGGCGGAAATCCGGGCGACGCCGGGGGTCTCCCCCGCCCTTCTGTCCCTGCCCGCCTGACCGCCGGGCCGCCCTTGTCAGGGGGGCTTCTTCGTGTATAGTGCGCGCCCTCGCAACTCCTTGCTGGCCGCCCGATGCGGCCGGCTATGCCCGCGAACAGCGGTTTTTCGGGGATCGTTTCCGAAAAGCCTCCAGTGGGATGAGATAACCCGAAGGGAGATCAAACTTTGGCCTTCTACGAAAACGTCTTTATCGCGCGTCAGGACATTTCCCAGCCTCAAGCCGAGGCCCTGGGCGATGCCTTCGCCAAGGTCGTCGGCGACCTCGGCGGCACAGTTCCCAAGCGCGAATACTGGGGTCTGCGCAACCTCTCCTTCCGCATCAAGAAAAACCGCAAGGGGCACTACATGCTCCTCAACATCGATGCGCCGGCCGCCGCCCTCCACGAAATGGAGCGGCAGATGCGCATCAACGAGGACATCATCCGCTTCCTCACCGTCCGGGTCGAGGAACTGGAGGAAGGTCCCTCGGCGATGATGCGCGCCCGCGACCAGCGCGACGAGCGTCCCGATCGCGGCGACCGCTTCGGCGGCGGCGACCGCTTCGGCGGCGGTGGCGATCGCGGCGACAGGCCGCGGCGCTTCCGCGACGAAGAGCGTGGCGGCAGTGAAACTCGCGGCACCGGAGGTGCGTCATGATGAACGGACCCCGCAAACCCGGCGGCCGCGGCGGCTCTTTTTTCCGCCGGCGCAAAAGCTGCCCGTTCACCGGCACCAAGGCGCCCAAGATCGACTACAAGGACACGCGCCAGCTTCTGCGTTTCGTGTCGGAGCGCGGCAAGATCGTTCCGAGCCGCATCACGGCCGTTTCCACCAAAAAGCAGCGTGAGTTGGCCCGCGCCATCAAGCGTGCCCGCTTCCTGGCGCTGATTCCCTACGCGGTGAAATAAGGCGGACGCGCCCCGGCGACGACCGGGGCGCGCCGCCGTCCGCGACGTTCATCCGGGGCGACCCGGGCTGGATCGCATTGGAATCCGCCGATGCCGAAGAATCTCCTTTTTGCCGTCGCGGCCGGTGCCGCGAGCGCGCTTGCGGCGCTGGCCTTCATCGCCGGCGTGCCGGGCGCGATGCTGTTGATCTACGTCGGGCCGCTGCCGGTGATGCTGGCCGGTCTCGGCCTCGGCTTCCAGCCGGCGCTGCTGGCCGCCCTTGCCGGCACGGCGACTTCCGCCGTCGCCGCCGGCGGCAACGCGGCGATCCTGTACGCGCTGGGCCACGCCCTGCCCGCGCTTATCGTTTGCGGCATGGCGCTCAGGTCCCGGCCGGGAGCCGCGTCCGAAACGCGCGAATGGTACCCCCATGGCCATATCGTGGGTTGGCTCGCGCTGCTGGCGGCCGTCCTGCTTGCCGCGGCCGGACTATCGCTTTCGAGCGGCGAGGGCTTTCGCGAAGCCGTGAGCGACCACATCGACAAGGGCTTGGGCGCCTTGCTTCCCCAGTTGGGCGACCCCGACCGCCAACGCCTGCTGAGCGGGATGAGCGGCCTTTTCCCCGGCTGGATCGGGGCTTCCTGGGTCATGATGGGGGTGGTTAACGCCGTCGCCGCCGAGACGATCCTCGCCCGTTCAGGCCGGGCGATCCGCCCGAAACCCGCCTGGGCCGCGGATCTGACCCTGCCCGAGTGGCTGTCCTGGGCCCTGGTCGGGGCGGCGGCCTTGGCCTTGATCGGGGCGTTGATCGAGGCGGGGGATGTGGGGTATATGGGGCGCAATCTCGCGCTGGTGTTGGCCCTGCCGCATTTCCTTCTGGGACTTGCGGTCGTGCATGGGCTGGCGCAACGGACGCGGCATCCCCGGGCCGTCCTCGTCGGCTTTTATGTCGTCCTGTTCGTATCCGCTTGGGCCATTCTGGCCGTGGCGGCGATCGGGGTGCTGGAAAACTGGATCGGACTTCGGAACCGACTGCCCGACGGTCCGACAAAGGAGAACGTGTAATGGAAGTCATTCTGCTCGAACGCGTCGCCAAGCTCGGCCAAATGGGCGAGGTGGTCAAAGTAAAATCCGGTTTCGCGCGCAACTATCTGCTGCCGCGCAAGAAGGCGCTGCGCGCGACCGAGGATAACAAGAAGCTGTTCGAAACCCGCCGCGTCCAGCTTGAGACGCAGAACCTGGCGCTCCGCGCCGATGCCGACAAGGTCGCGACGAAGATGAAGGGCGTTTCCGTCGTGCTCGTCCGCCAAGCGGGCGAAGCCGGCCAGCTTTACGGCTCGGTCAGCGCCCGGGATATCGCCACCGCCGTCACCGGCGCGGGCTTCACCATCGAACGCAGCCAGATCGAACTGAACCAGCCGATCAAGACGCTGGGCCTCTTCCCGGTCCCGGTCCACCTGCATCCCGAAGTCGCGATCACGGTCACGGTCAACGTCGCCCGTTCGGCCGAGGAAGCGGAAATCCAGGCCAAGACCGGCAAGGCCATCGTTCACGGCGAACAGGCCAAGAGCGAGGAAGAAATCAGCGAGGAAGCGCGCGCCGCCGCCGAAGCCCTATTCGAGGAAGGCGCCGGCCTCAAGGACGAGGGCGCCGAAGCCGAGGACGCGAAACCGGCCGAAGCCGCCGCCGAACCGGAAGCCGAAGCGCCCAAGGCTAAAAAGGCTAAAAAGGCCAAAAAGAAAGAAGAGTAGAAGTTTAAGGCCGGGTCTTATACCGGACACAAAACGGCGCGAACCCAACCGGTTCGCGCCGTTTTTCGTCGATGGTTCCCCCGGAACGGCTTTTCCTTTACTATCGAGCGCGTGCGGTCGCTTGTCGGAGCCCGGAAATCCCGCCCGCTCGCGACCCGTACCACGAAAAAGAAAAGCCAAGTCGGAACGAGGCGATTTCCGCGAGGAAAAAGTCATGTTCTTGTTGTCGAGGCTGTTGCGGCATTTGATCCGCGTCGGGTCGCTGACGGTGACCGACGCGAAGGGGCGATGCCGCGTCTTCGCCGGCGCGCCCGGCCCCGCCGTCGCCATCCACCTGCACGACTCCTCCCTGTCCCGCCGGTTGTTCCTCAACCCGCCGCTGGCCATGGGCGAGGCTTACATGAACGGCCTGCTGACCGTCGAAAACGGCGGCGACATCAACGACCTGATCGATCTCATCACCCGCAACATCGGGGCGTTCGGATTGCATCCCTTCAACCGGGTGCGCTTGCGCGTCGAGCGGCTGTTCCGGCGCCTCGATCAACTGAACGGCGTTTTTCGCGCCCGGGCCAACGTCGCGCACCATTACGACCTGTCGGGCTGGCTCTATGACTTGTTCCTCGACGCCGACCGCCAGTACAGCTGCGCCTATTTCCGCACCGGCCGGGAAGACCTGGAAACCGCCCAGCGGGACAAGATGCGCCACATCGCCGCCAAGCTGCTGCTGGCGCCGGGAATGAAGGTTCTCGACATCGGGTCCGGCTGGGGCGGACTGGCCCTGCATCTCGCCCGCGAGCACAACGTCGATGTCACCGGCCTGACGCTCTCCACCGAGCAACTCGCCTACGCCCAGGCCAGGGCCGCCCGCGAGGGCCTCGCCGGACAGGTGCGTTTCGCGTTGCGCGACTACCGCGACGAAACCGGAACCTACGACCGGGTCGTCTCGGTCGGCATGTTCGAGCATGTCGGCGTCAACCATTTCCGCCGGTTCTTCGCCCAGGTTCGCGACCGCCTGACGCCCGACGGGATCGCCCTGCTCCACACCATCGGCCGCAGCGAAGGACCGGGCCGGACCGACCCCTGGATCCGCAAGTACATCTTCCCCGGCGGCTACATTCCGGCCCTTTCGGAAATGTCCCGCGCCATCGAGCATGAAGCCCTGGTCGCCACCGACATCGAGGTGCTGAGGCTTCACTATGCCGAGACGATCCGGCACTGGCGCGCCCGATTCGCCGCCAATCGCGCCCAGGCCCGCGCGCTTTACGACGAGCGTTTCTGCCGGATGTGGGAATATTACTTGGCCGCCAGCGAAGCCTCGTTCCGCCATCTCGACAACGTCGTTTTCCAGGTCCAATTGGCGCGCCGTCAGGACGCCGTCCCGCTGGTGCGGGATTATCTCGACACCCGCCTGGCCGATTCGGCCCAACGGCGGCGGCGCAATATCGCCGCCGTGCCGGGCGCGGGCGGGTCGCGGGCGGCCTAAGCCGCGGCGTACCGGGCTTTTCAGCCGCCGCCGTCAAGCCCATTTTCCATCCACCTGTCCCCGTTATACACATGACTAACAGCTGTCGCGCGCTTGTGATTACCGCGGCGACCGAGTTTTATTCGCGGCCATGCCCATTACACTGACCAACGCCCTTCCGGCGATTCGCGACGATTCCCGCGATGGCCCCCTGCGCACGCCGCCGCACAACGTCGAGGCGGAGAAAGCGCTGCTCGGCGCCCTCTTCGTCAACAACAGGGCGTTCGAGCGGGTTTCCGACTTTCTGCGGCCCGAGCATTTCGCCATCGGGGCGCACGGCCGAATCTTCGATGCCTGCACCCGGCTGATCGAGCGCGGCCAGATCGCCGACCCGGTAACCCTGCGCCGTTACTTCGAACAGGAACAGGCCCTGACCGAAATCGGCGGTCCGGCCTACCTGGAAGAACTGGCCAACAGCGCGACCTCCGTCATCAACGCCGGAGAGTACGGCCGCCTGATCCACGACCTCCACCTCAAGCGCGAGCTGATCGGCATCGGCGAGGACATGGTCAACGAAGCCTTCGGCGCCGACGTCGACAAGCCCGCGCCCACCCAGATCGAGCTCGCCGAACGGCGCCTCTACGACATTGCCACCACCGGCGAATACGACCGCGGGTTCGAAACCTTCGCCGTCTCGCTCGACAAGGCGTTGCAGATGGCCGAACTCGCCCACAAGCGGGAAGGCAAGCTGGCCGGCGTGACCTCCGGCTTCCGCGATCTCGACGCCCTGCTGGGCGGCTTGCACCCGTCCGATCTCATCATCCTCGCCGGCCGCCCGGCCATGGGCAAAACCGCGCTGGCCACCAACATCGCCTATAACGCGGCCTATGCCCGCGCCCAGTCCAAGGGCGATGAAGGCGCGGTGGTCGGATTCTTCTCGCTGGAAATGTCGTCGGAACAGCTGGCCGCGCGCCTCTTGTCGGAAGCGACCAACATCTCGTCGGATGCCATGCGCAAGGGCCAATTGTCCAACGAGGAATTCGACCGCCTTGCCGCCACGGTCCCGGCGCTCAACCGGATGCCGCTGTTCATCGACGACACGCCCGGCCTGACGGTCAGCGCGCTTCGCACCCGCGCGCGGCGATTGAAGCGGCAGCATAACTTGGGGCTGATCGTCATCGATTATCTCCAGCTTATTTCGGCGGGCAGCGGCGGCCGGCCCGACAACCGCGTCCAGGAAGTCTCGGAAATCACCCGCGGCCTGAAAATTCTCGCCAAGGAACTGCAAGTGCCGGTGATCGCGCTCTCTCAGTTGTCGCGCCAGGTCGAATCCCGCGACGACAAGCGGCCGCAGTTGTCGGACTTGCGCGAATCCGGCTCGATCGAGCAGGACGCCGACGTCGTCATGTTCATCTTCCGCGAGGAATATTACGTCAACCAGCGCAAGCC
>CAYIQU010000046.1:0-8370 GCA_964365645.1 uncultured Hyphomicrobiales bacterium
TAGGGTCTATTCGACCAAGGGCCTTATTTGACCAGCGTCACCGGAACGCGCGCCAAACAATATGACCAACCATCACTTGGCCGTTCGAAATAAAGTAGACTTTTCTCAGAACAATCCCTCGATCCGGCCCTGGGCGTCGAGGCGGATGGAGTTGGCCGACGGCACGCGCGGCAGGCCCGGCATGGTCATGATCTCGCCGGTGACGACCACGACGAAGCCGGCGCCGGCCGACAGGCGCACCTCGCGGATCGGCACGACGTGATTCGACGGCGCGCCTTTCAGGTTCGGATCCGTCGAGAAGCTGTATTGGGTCTTGGCCACGCAAATCGGCAATTCGCCGTATCCCCCGTTCTGCAACTCCTTGAACTGCTGGCGGACCTTCGAGTCGGCGACGATCTCGGACGCGCCGTAGAGCTGGGTGGCGATGGTCTTGACCTTGTCCCACAGCGGCAGATCGTTGTCGTAGAGCGGCGAGAACTTGCTGTTGTTGCCGGACGTCATTTTGACGATGTACTTCGCCAACTCGACGGTGCCACGGCTACCCTCGCCCCAATGGGTGCAGAGAATGGCGACCGTGCCCAGTTCCTTGGCGATGGCCTGGACGACCGCGATTTCCGCGTCGGTGTCGGCGGTGAAGCGGTTGATCGCCACCACCGGCATGACGCCGAAGGATTTCACGTTGCGGACGTGCCGGGCCAGGTTGGCGCAGCCGGCCTTGACCGCCTTGACGTTTTCCTGGCCCAGGTCTTCACGGGCGACGCCGCCGTGCATCTTCAGCGCCCGGACCGTGGCCACGACCACCGCGGCGACCGGCTTCAACCCGCCGATCCGGCACTTGATGTCGAAGAACTTTTCCGCGCCGAGATCGGCGCCGAAGCCGGCCTCGGTGACCACGTAATCGGCCAGCTTGAGCGCCGTCTGGGTCGCGATCAGCGAGTTGCAGCCGTGCGCGATGTTGGCGAACGGGCCGCCGTGGATGAACGCCGGGTTGTTTTCCAGCGTCTGCACCAAATTCGGCATCAGGGCGTCCTTGAGCAGCACGGTCATCGGCCCCGGCGCCATGAGCTGGGCGGCCAGGATCGGCTTGCGGTCGCGGTTGTAGCCGACGACGATCCGGCCCAGCCGCTCCTCCAGGTCCTTCAGGTTCTTGGCCAGGCAGAAAATCGCCATGACCTCGGACGCGACCGTGATGTCGAAGCCGTCCTCGCGCGGAAAGCCGTTGGCGACGCCGCCCAGCGAATTGACGATCTGGCGCAGCGCGCGGTCGTTCATGTCCATGACCCGGCGCCAGGCGACGCGGCGGGTGTCGAAGCCCAGTTCGTTGCCCCAGTAGATGTGGTTGTCGATCAGGGCGGACAGAAGATTGTGCGCGGTGGTGATGGCGTGAAAGTCGCCGGTGAAATGAAGGTTGATGTCCTCCATCGGCACCACCTGGGCATAGCCGCCCCCCGCCGCGCCGCCCTTCATGCCGAAGCAGGGCCCGAGCGACGGTTCGCGGATGCAGATGATCGCCTTCTGGCCGATGCGGTTGAGGCCGTCGCCGAGGCCGACGGTGGTGGTGGTCTTGCCCTCGCCCGCCGGCGTCGGCGTGATGGCGGTGACCAGGATCAGCTTGCCGTCACGGCGCGCCTTCAGGCTGTCGATGAAAGCGAAGGACAGTTTCGCCTTGTAGGGGCCGTAGCTGAGCAGGTGTTTGTCGGGAATGTCGATCTTGCGGCCGACCTCGGCGATCGGGCGCATGTTTGCCACGCGGGCGATCTCGATGTCGCTGGGAACCTTGGCGGGTTTTCCCTTCTTGGAGTCCTTCGCTGTGGCGGCCATGGTGTTTGTTCCTTCGGTTCAACGTCATTCAATATCGAAGCAAGCCCACAACGGTGGCCGACGCCCAAAGCGGACGCCGGCCATTAGTGTTTTTCAGGATTCTGGCCTTGTTTATTTTTTATACGAAGCTGGCTTGCCGGGTCCAAGAGAGGTCTTCGGTGTCCAGCCCACCAGTTTCTTGAATTTCTCCCGTTCCTCGTCCTTCATATAGACGGTGTGCTCGGGCCCGGGATAATCGTGATTGCGCACATCCGCCATGTAGCGATTGTAGACGTCTTCCATGATCGGAATGAGATCGGTGTAGATCTTGGAGTGGCGGGGAACGTGTTCCTCGTAAAGATGGAACAAATCCGAGCCGATGATGTGAACGCCGTGGGCCTTGTTGCCGGCACCCAAGCTGATGACCGGGACGGGATGGGTTTCGGTCAGATACTGACAGACTTCCTCGCTGGTCACTTCGCACATGATCGAAAAGCATCCCGCGTCGACCATGGCGTGAGCGTCATCGATAAGCTCCTTGGCCCGATCGGCGTTCTTGCCCTGGGCGACGAAGCCGCCGAGTTGAGGCATGCGCATCGGGGTAATACCGATGTGGCCCTGAACCGGAATCCCGGCCTTGACGATTGCCTCGATGTTTTTGGCGTGGTGACGGTTGCCTTCGCACTTCATGACTTCGGCATTGGCTTCGGCGACGAACCGGCCGGCATTTTCCACCGCCTGCATCGGCGAAACGTGAAAGCTCCAGTAGGGCATGTCCACCATGCGCAGGCCGTACTGCGATCCGCGGTCCACCGCCTTGGACATCATCAGCACCTCATCGAAGGTGACGCTGACCGTGCTCTTGTGGCCGAACAGGACCATGCCGCCGGTGTCGGAAACGCACAAAATGTCGATGCCGAGCCGGTCGGCGACCACCGCGTTGCGATAATCGTAGACGGCAAGCTGCACGATCTGTTCGCCCGCGCGCATTTTGCGCATGAGCTCGGTAATCGTGACTTTTTTGCGCTTCTTGGGTTCGGTGGCGCTGGAATCAGCCATGAGTTTTCTCCCTGTCGTTTTGCGGTTGGACGATACCCGGCCAGCCGGAATGGCTGCCGGAGAGGATCGAAAAGAGTGCCCAATCCCTATCGGACATATCTATCGTCCGCAGAAAATAAAGGCTCTTTCCTTATCAAGACGATGAACCAGATTTCTCCTTGGTATATCCGGACTTCTTTGATTCTTATGGGCTTTCTACGTGTATCTGAGAACCCTTGTCAAAATGGTATCTCTTATGGAGTGATAAAAAAAACCATGGGTTCCCCCTATTTTGATAGACGAACACAATCACTTCACTAATATAAGGGAATTACGGGGGAGAAGCATGGCGATGCCAGGGGCCGCGAGGGCGTTTTTTGCAAGGGTCGTAGGGCGGGCGATGCGTGAGCTGAAGTCCCGCGAACCGTCCCGCGGTGTCATGGACTTCTCTTGCGGGCTGGGCGTCCTCCATTCGGACAAAGCCGAGCCCGAGAGGTTGGCCCAAGACGATACTTTCGCACACCGAAGTGATGGCGATTTCTCCTTGCGCGTGGGGCGGCCGCAAGCCCGGCGACGGTTGCCAGGGCGACGGGACTGCCGCGTGGGCGGCGGTAAAGCTGACCAGTCGGATGCGAGAGGGCGTTGCCGCCCGAGGGGCGAAGGCCTCAAGGCCGAGAGCACTAGGTGTCGGGCGCAGCCGGCATTCGTTGACGAACAGGATGAAGCCCGCCTCGATCCTGAGGATATCGGCGGCAGCGAAGCCCGCCGGACGGGCGCGTGTCGATACCGCGCGTCGCAATGCTTCGGCATCGTTCCGATCCGCTACGATTTCGAAGCCCCGCTCACCGGTATAGCCGAGACGGCCGACGATACAGGTCACTCCAGCGAGGGCTGTCCGAACGTGGCCGAAGTAGGGAATCGCCGCGAGGGTCTCAACGTCGCCGATGGGGGCCAAAGCCTCCAACGCACGCGGTCCTTGGACGGCAAGAATTGCGGTTTTGTCGGTCATGTCCGTGCAGGTCGCACCCGGCGTGGCGGCGTCCGCGAGCGCGGCGATATCGGCGCGCCGGCCGCTCATCAGTTCAAAGCTTCCATCGGCATGACGCCAGATGGTGATGTCGGCCTCGATCGCTCCGTCGAGGCCGAGCCGGAAGGCGTAGCGGATCGTTCCAGCCTTCATGTCGGCTACCGGCCGGGACTGAAACCGCTCCAGAACTGCCGCCGCGTCGGGGCCTCTTATCCGCCCGCGCGCCATGAACGAGAAATCGAACAGGGCGCAATCGGTCCGGCAAGCCCGCGCTTCCGCCGCGGGGTCGCCGTAATCACGGACCAGGCGGGCGATGTCCAGCGTCACGGGATATCCCAACGTCAGGAGCTGAAGCCAAGTCGCGCCAAGATCATGGCGCCGACGCCGATCAGAACCCATGCAACCACGCGCTTGAGAAGACTCGAAGACATGCGATGGCTCAAATGGGCGCCGCCCGTGGCGCCAAGCATCAGCAACGCCGCGAGAACGCCGCCGAGCATGAAATCGATTTGCCCGTGGATCAAGTTCCCCGTGGTTGCCAGCACCGCGATCGGCACTTGAATGATCTGGCTGAGACCAATGGCGATCAGAACGGGAAAGCGGAGCCAAGTCAGAAGGGGAACCAGAATGAGCGGTCCGCCGGTCCCTGAAACCGTCGACCCCAGCCCGACCGCCGCGCCGATGGCGATGAGTGCGCCCGGCCGGAGTCTAGTACGTTCCAACAAGGGGTCTGACGGACGCAGGATCGCGTTGGCGCCGGCAAAAACGATCAGAAGGGCGATAATGGCTTCCAAGATCCGCGTCGACAGCAAGGAAAGAACAACCGCGCCGAGATAGGCTCCCGGCATGGCGCCCCCTCCCAGCCATAATCCCATCCCCCAGGAGATGGAGCCTTTACGGGCATAAATGGCGGCACCAACCAATCCGCTGAAGAGATAACTGAAATTACAACTGGCGATCGCTACATGAACCGGCACATCGCCAAGATAAGCCAGAATTGGAACCAGCAGCACGCCGCCGATGCCGATGCTGCCGATCAGGACGCCGACGATGACAACCGCGACCGCAAGTCCAGAAAATTCGACAACGGCCCCCATGAACGATGCCCCGTATCAGGCGCGCATGCGGGTGGAATACCGCCGGGGAACGCGGAATGGGCCCCAATGCCGCATGGGTGCGGCCAACCACTTGGAGTAAAAAGACATGTTTTTACGGCAGTTTCAATATCTGGTGACTCTCGCCGAAGAAAAGAATTTCGGGCGCGCTGCGCAACGCTGCAATGTTTCGCAGCCTAGCCTATCGAGCGCGATCAAGCAACTTGAGCAGCAGCTCGGCATTCCGATCGTGATCCGCAATCAGCGATTCAGCGGATTGACCGAGGAAGGAAAACGCGTTCTGGAATGGGGCAAGCGCATTCTCGCCGACCGCGACGCCTTGATGATGGAACTCGCGTTGATGCATCGCAATCTCGAGGGTCGAATCCGGATCGGCGCGATGCCGATGAGTTCGCCGGTTCTGCCGATGATCGATCGCTTGTTCTTCGTGCGCTATCCCGGCGTCCAGATCGAGACTCAGTTTCTCGGGCTCGATAAGATGATCGACGGCCTCAACAACTCTCATTTCGACGTTGGCGTAACATATCTCGGGGAAAACCCGCTGGGACGCCTCGAAACCCTGCCACTTTATGACGAGCAGTTCGCACTTTTGATCCCCGATCGCGGCTGGGCGGAAGGTCGAACGTCCATGACCTGGGCCGAAGCGGCCGGTCTATCGCTTTGTCTTCTTTCGCCGTCAACCCACGAACGCCAGGTCATGAACAAGGCCTTTGCCAATTGCGGCGTGACGCCTAAGCCGCGCCTCGAGTCGGAATCGATTCTCAATCTCGTTTTTCACGTCATGCAGGGAGACCTCGCCACCATCATTCCCAACCACTTCCAGCACTTCATCGGCCCATTCCCACATACTCGTCTGATCGAGCTGGACAAGCCAAAGGTGATTCAAAAAGTCGGGCTGGTCTGGATCGATTCGGAGCCCATGCGGCCGATGGCCAAAGCCATGATCGATCTTATGAAGGAAGCGATTGTATCAGGCACTCTTGTGGACCATCTGACCGGTAAATCGATTAGGGACTCGGGGAGCAAATCCAAGGACGAACCCCACCGCTCCCAGGCCAAGCGCGGCGCGTGAGTTCCGGCGCGCGTTATGCTGCCCTGAACCCTGCGATGATAAACAGCACGACGCTTGCTCCGCTTATGGCATAGCCGAGGCGGAGCACAAACCCGCTCCGTTCTTTCCCAAATCGGCTCGGTCGAGCGAGCATAAAACTGCCGGCCGTTGCCACGACGGCGCCAACAATGGCCATCCCAACCACGACAGGGCGCTGGATAATTAGATCGAGAAATTCCATGCGCGAGTCCCCGCCGCGTCGCGACTTACTCGGCCCGCTTGGCGTAGGCCTGGAGGAAGTCGCTTTGTCCCCCGCCTTTCTTAAAGCTCTTCATGGCTTCTTCGTGAAGGATGTCAAGGGCCTGGCGCTTATAGTCATAGGCTTCGGGGCTGGCCAACATGCTAAATTGGCGTGGGCGAGGCAGATCAATGTCGATCACGGTCCGGACCGTAGCCGGGCGGTTGGATAGAATCACCAGCTGGTCGGCCAGGAAAATCGCTTCGTCGATCTCGGATGTAACGAATAAATTCGTGCGGTGGTTTTCCTCAAACAGCTTGAGAAAGAACTCCTGCATCAACTCGCGCGACATGGCGTCGAGTCCGCGGAACGGCTCATCCATGAGCATCAATTTAGGCTGATTGATTATGGCCCGGGCGAGTTCGGCGCGCCGCTGCATGCCACCAGAAAGCTGAAGCGGATACTTATCCTTGAAATCCCTGAGCCCGACTTTCTCGATCAAACGGTCGGCTTCCTGCCGCAGGGCTGCGGCGCTCATGTCGCCGCGTAGCTGGGGGCCGAAACAGACGTTTTGGCGGACCGTCAGCCAGGGCATCAGCGCTGTTTCCTGGAACACGACCATGCGATCATGTCCCGGTCCGGACACCGGCTTGCCATCGATGAGGATGGTTCCGGAATCGGGCGCCTCAAAACCAGCGATGAGATTGACGAGGGTGGATTTGCCACAGCCGGAGGGGCCGATCACCACGGTTAATTGTCCCGCGCGAACAGTCAGGTTAAAATTGGCGATGACGTGCTGGCGCTGCCACTCCTCCCCGTACGCCTTATTGACGCCGAGGATTTCAACATTGACTCGCGGAATCACACCCGCCGATGTCACCGATTGGGCCGCTTGTTGCATGATGAAACGTCCCTTGATGGTTAAAACAATCGCCGCCACGGCATCGCGACGACGCCGATATAGCGGATCGCACTGCTGCAGAGATAGCCGGCGATGCCGATGCTGATCATCCCCACCACGATTTGCTCAAGAGAGCCGCCCATGTAGGAATTCCAAATAAAGAAGCCGAGGCCGCCGCCGCTCTGGGTGCCGCCGCCGGAAATCATCTCGGCCGCCAGCACTACCTCCCAGGTGATCCCCATGCCGACCGCTGCGCCGGTGAAAATCGACGGCAGGGTTCCGGGCAGAATCACTCTCCAGAACAAGTGCCACTGATTTGCGCCCATGGACTGCGATGCGCGCAGGTATTGCACATTGATCGTCCGTGCCCCGCCTAGAACATTGATCACAATGGTATAGAACGCACCGAGAAACGTCACAAATGCGATCGACATTTCGTTGGTCGGCCAAAAGATGAGCGAGGCCGGGACCCAGGCCAGCGGCGGAATGGGGCGGAGCATTTCGAACGGCGGGAAGAAGGTATCGCGGAAATAGCGGTTGACGGCGAGCGCCAATCCGAACGGGATTCCAATGATTTGCGCGGCAATGAATCCGGCCATTACGCGATTCAGGCTCAAAAGCCAGCTTTGCCAATAACCGAGTTCGGTGACCACTTTCGCCCAAGCCTTGAGGACGGCGCTCGGAGGCGGGATCATTCCGATCCAGGGAACTTGAACGCCGAATAATTCCTTGAAGCGGGAACACAACTCCCAAAAGAGCGCAAACCCAATCAGTGAGATGATCCCACGCCAAAACATGGGGTTGGCAAAGATATTTCGGAGAATTTTCCGATATACCCTGCTTGGCAAGTTGATTGCGGATCCCGTTGTCATTAACAAATTATCCTGTCTGTCTGGTCAGTCCTGGGACTAGGCGAATTCGCGCTCGCCCGCCTCGAACGCTTTGATCGCTTCCTCGTGGACCGCATCCTTGGTTTCCCCGAAAAGAAGACGAAACTCGTTTGACGAAAGCACTTTATAGGTTCGCGGCCGGGGAATTTTCACATCCACGATTTTCTTCACTTTTGCCGGCCGGGTCGTCATGACAACCACGCGGTCGCCGAGAAAGATCGCTTCTTCAAGGTCATGGGTAATAAAGAAGATCGTCACCTTGGTTCGGTCATACATTTCGAGCAGCGCCTCATGCATGATCGACTTGGTC
>CAYIQU010000047.1:0-2296 GCA_964365645.1 uncultured Hyphomicrobiales bacterium
TGGCGCGCGCGGGGGATGCCGATGGAAAGCCCGGCGGTGCGGCCCTAACGCGCTAAAGCCTATCCTCGGCGGCGCGCGCGGCGGCCAGCGCTTCGGGCGTGTCCACGTCGTGGAAAATTTCGGCGGCGTCGGCGTCGACCGTTTGCAGCCGGTCCGCGTGGCGGGCGATCAGCTCGCGCGCGCCCGCGTCGCCCGCGAGTTCCTTCATTGCGGCGAAAAGGTCGGCCGGCCACAGCACCGGATTGCCGCGCCGTCCGTCGGCGACCGGGGCGCAAATGGCGCGCCCGCCGCCGGCCTCGAACGCGTCGATGAGCCGATCGAGCGTCGCCGCCGTCACCCGCGGCATGTCGCCCAGGCAAATCAACGCGCCCGAAACGCCGTCTTTGTCCAGCGCGGCCAGCCCGGCGCGCAGGGACGCGCTCAAACCCAATGCGTAATCCGGGTTGCGGACCGTTCGGACGTCCAGGCCGGCGAGCGCGGCCTCGACTCGGTCGGCCTCATGTCCGGTCACAACCACCACCGGGCGCGCCCGCGAGGCCCGCGCCGCCGCGACCGCGCGGCGAACCAGGGGCGCGCCGCCGAGCGGGGCGAGCAGCTTATTCTCGCTCCCCATGCGCCGCGATTGCCCGGCCGCGAGAACGACGGCGGCCACGATCATTTGCGGAAGCTCTTGCCGTTCTTGACGGCAACGACCTCGGCGATCACCGACAGCGCGATTTCGGCCGGCGTTTCCGCGTCGATGTCGAGGCCGACCGGCGCGTGGATGCGGGCGATTTCGGCTTCCGAAAGGCCGAGCGCCCGCAGCCGTTCGACCCGCTTGGCGTGGGTCTTGCGGCTGCCCAGCGCGCCGACGTAGAACGCGGGCGAGCGCAGCGCGAACGCGAGCGCCATGTCGTCGGGCTTGGCGTCGTGGGTCAGGGTGACGACCGCGGTGCCGGCATCGACGCCCAGCGCCGGCAGCGCCTTGTCCGGCCAGTCGCGAATCAACTCGAATCCCGGAAAGCGTTCCGGCGCGGCGAACGCGGGCCGGGGATCGACGATCGCCACCTCGAAGCCGGCGGCCACGGCCATCGGCGCCAGGACCTGCGCGATCCGCACCGCCCCGACGACGATCAGGCGCGGCGGCGGACGGACCGCCTGGATGAAAATCGTTTCCGAGCCTTCCTGCGCCGCTCGGCATTCGCCGTCGCGGGCGGATTCGCGCATGCGCTCGAGGGTCGCCGGCGACGGCGCCAATGCGCCCGACACCGAATCGCCGCGCAATACCGCCCAACGTCCCGACGACAGGTTGACCGCGCGCACGAAGGGCTTTTCTCCCTGGAATTCCCGCAGCAGGGCGGCGTCCAGCGGCTCGACGAACACGCCGACATTGCCGCCGCAGGTCAGGCCGGCGGCATAGCCCTGTTCGTCGGACACGCCGTAGCGGAGCAGCGTCGGCGTGCCCTCCTTGAGCGCCTCGAGGGATTCCGAAACCACCGCGGTTTCGATGCAGCCGCCCGAAACGCTGCCGGCGAACCGGGCCTTTTCGTTGATCGCCATCTGGCTGCCGGCCGGACACGGCGAAGACCCCCAGGTTTCGACCACGGTCGCCAGCGCGACGCGCTCGCCCTGGGCCGCCCATTCGGCGGCGCGGCGCAACGGCGCGGTTCGATCGGCGGCTTGATCCATGGTCATGGGAAACATCATACAGCCTCGGCCCGGCCGTGGTCTCTTTTCCCGCATTCCCGGCGGCGGGCGGCGATTGACAGCCGGCATACCATCAGTATACTGACTATCAGCCTTAACGACGATCCGCCGCCCCGACATCCGGCCGGCGCGCACCCGAACGCGGAGGACAGGCCGATGGCCAACACCCAAGTCGAATTCTGCGGGCTCACCTTCAAGAACCCGGTGGTGGTGGCCTCCATTGAGCCGACCAACAGCCCCGCCCAGATCAAGGGCTGCATCGACGCCGGCGCGGCCGGCACCATCGTCAAGACCCTGACCGACATCGAGGACATGTCGGTCCTGACCCAGAACTCGCGCTACGCCATCTTGAACGAGCGCGGCGAGATTCTGCGCGGCAAGATTCCGCACCACTTCACCTTCTTCAGCCGTTCGGGCTATTCCAGCACCTACTACAAGGACTGGGTGCCGCACCTGAAGGACTGCCAGGCCTACGCCCAGGAGCGCGGCGCGCACGTCATCGGCAGCGTCGGCGCCAAGTCGCTGGAAAGCTGGGCCGATATCGCCCGCACCATCGAGGACTGCGGCAGCAAGCTGATCGAACTCAACTTCGGCGTCCCGCAGCCGGCGA
>CAYIQU010000047.1:2306-8363 GCA_964365645.1 uncultured Hyphomicrobiales bacterium
GCGGCAGCATGATCGGCCAGGTCGCCGACGTCGCCGCCGAGGTCACTCGCCGCGTGGTCGAGGCCGTCAACGTGCCGATCATGGTCAAGCTGACCCCCGATCAGTCGCAGCCGCTGATCGTCGCCCGCGCGGTGCGCGAGGCCGGCGCGGCGGCCGTCACCGCCACCAACCGCTACACCGGTTTCGCCGTCGACATCGAAACCGGCGAACCGCGCCTGGACGGCGCCGCCGGCGTCGGCGGGCCGTGGACCAAGCCCCTGTCGCTGCGCTGGGTCCACGAAATCCACTCCAAGCTGGGCATGCCCATTTCCGGCTCGAACGGCATTTTCGACCACCGCGACGTGGTCGAGTTCATCATGAGCGGCGCCGGCATCGTCCAGGTCGGCTCGGTTTTGATGATCAAGGGCGTCAAGTGGCTGTCCAAGATCGTCGAGGGCTTCGAGACATTCATGGACGAAAAAGGCTACGCCGACGTCCGCGCCATGCACGGCATCGCCTCGCGCAAGGCCGCCGGCAACTATCAGCACCATTTCAGCAAGCCGCGCATCCATTCGGGCGTAACGCATGAAACCTGCAAGAATCCGTCCTGCACCGTGTGCATCCAGATGTGCTTCTACGAGGCGCTCAGCCAGGGCAAGAATGAAAAGGTCGGCGTCCATTCCGACAACTGCATCGGCTGCGAGATGTGCTACAACGTCTGCCCGTTCGATTCGGTCCGCCTGATGGAAACGACCAAGGAACAGGCGGCCTCGGGCAAGTTCTTCGACGTTCCGAAGGAAGGCTTCATCCACGACTTCAAGAAGGCCGTCTGAGCAAGACGGCGGGATCAAAACCAGGAGAGACGCCTATGGCCGTCAATAAAATCCATCGCGAGTTCTATCAGGTCGACATGAGCACCGGTTGGGAAAGCCCGGCCGGCTATCACCCCGGCATCCAGCAGAAGATTCTTTCCGGCACGCTGGACACCCAGAACCGCCGTGGCGGCCACACCCGCCTGCTGCGCTTCCTGCCCGGCGCCTATTCCGACAAGCCCTTCGTCCACGATTATTGGGAAGAAGTGTTCGTCATTTCCGGCGATTTGGTCGTCGACAGCGACGCCCACGGCAAGGGCGGCACATCCTTCGGTCCCAACACCTATTGCGTCCGCCCGCCGGGCGTGCCGCACGGGCCGTTCCGTTCGGAAAACGGCTGCCTGCTGCTGGAATCCCACTACTACGATCCGGCCTGAGCGTGCCCGCGCGCAAGCCTCTCGCCGCGCTCGCCGTCGATCTCGCCTCGGGACGGATCACCAGCCGCGCCCTGGTCGAGGACGGGCTCGCCCGCATCGATGATCCCAAGGGTGAGGGCGCGCGGGCCTTCGTCGCCGTCAGCGCCGACGCCGTTCGGGCCGACGCCGACGCCGCCGACCGTGCACGCGCTTCGGGACGCGCGCCCTCGCCCTTCGCCGGCATTCCCGTCGCCATCAAGGACCTGTTCGACGTCGCGGGCGAGCGCACCCGCGCGGGCTCGCGCGCGCTCGACGACCGCCCGCCCGCCGCCGCCGACGCCCCGGCCGTGGCCCGGCTGCGCGCCGCCGGGTTCATTCCGATGGGACGGACCAACATGACCGAGTTCGCCTATTCGGGCCTCGGCATGAACGCGCATTTCGGCACGCCGCTCAATCCCCACGACCGCAAGACCGGACGGATTCCCGGCGGCTCGACCTCGGGCGGCGCGGTCGCCGTCGCCGACGGCATGGTCCCGGCCGCGCTCGGCACCGATACCGGCGGCTCGTGCCGGATTCCGGCGGCGCTGTGCGGCATCACCGGCTTCAAATCGACCGCGGCGCGGATTCCGCGCGAAGGCGTTATTCCGCTCTCGTCGACCCTCGATTCCATCGGCTCCTTGGCCCACGGCGTTTCCTGCTGCGCCATTCTCGACGCGGTTCTCGCCGGCGGCGCGCCGGAAGCGGTCCAGCCGCCGCCCATCGCCGGCCTCACGCTGGCGCTGCCCAAGACCTACGTGCTCGACGGCCTCGATGAAACGGTGGCGCGAACCTTCGAGCGCGCGCTCAAGGCCCTGTCCGCCGCCGGCGCGATCCTCGTCGAGGTTCCCTTCGCCGAACTGGCCGAGATTCCCGTCCTCAATTCCCGTGGCGGCATGGTCAACGCCGAAGCCTACGCCTGGCACCGCCCGATCATCGAACGTGCCGCCGACAAATACGATCCCTGGGTGCTTTCGCGCTTCGACGTCGGCAAGGCCATGTCGGCGGCCGACTACATCGCCACCCTGACGGCACGCGCCGATCTGATCCGGCGCATGAACACGCTGACCGCGCCTTATGACGCCGTCGTTCTGCCGACCTGCGCCATCATCGCGCCGGCCATCAAGGCGATGCAGGACCGCGATGTGTCTCAGCGAACCAATCTGCTGCTTTTGCGCAACACCGCCATGGGCAATTTCCTCGACCGCTGCGCGGCGTCGATTCCCTGCCACGCGCCCGGCGAAGCGCCGGTCGGCTTGACGGTGATGGGCGAAACCGGCGGCGACCGGCGCCTGCTGGCCGTCGCGGCCGCCGTCGAGGCCGCCCTCAAAACCGCTTAGGGCTTAGCCCATGATCGGCAACGGCGTAATCGTGTAGGCGTGGCCGAGGCGGCGATTGAGTTTCTCGTCGATCATCTCGATCTCGAACTTGTCGGCCGGGCGGATGCCGCCCTTGACCGCGAAGGTGCCGCCGTACATGACGGTTCCCTCGGCCAGCGCGCCGCCGCCGGCATAGCGCTCGATCAATTCCGGCGCCGGCCGCATGGCCGCCGCGCGGCCTTCCTGGTACAGTTCGCGCTTGCCGTCGATGTGGGCATAGGCGCGCAACAGCAGCGAATCCCAGTGGTCGGCGACCTCGGCGAATGGCCACAACGTCGCGGCGATGGGCTTGTCGCACATCTGCTTGGAGACCGTGATCCCGTAGGTCTCCACCTTGCGGTCGGTATGATCGGACCCGACCGTGACCCAAAGCGCCCCTTGGGTTTGGACGAGGACGAATTCCACCTCGCCGCTCGAGTCGCCGCCCGCCGCCTGGATTTCGTCGGCGGTGGTGACCCGCGCCGCCGCCACCCGGTAATAGATGGGCGTGGTCTTGGGTCGCGGCACGCCGATTTCCTCCAGCTCGCGGATATGTTTTTCCATCGCCTGAACGTCGCGGCCGGTCCAGCCGGCGATGACGGCGTTTTTCACCTCGATCGTCCCGGTGCGGGCGCCGTCGCGGGATTGGAAGGTAACGGGAAGATGGATGCTGGCGGACATGGGATTTCCTCGGTCTCGGGCTGCGGAAGAAATGCAGCATACTGATCAATTGCCGGGACCGTCAATCGCGCCGTGGCGCGAGGAAGCGCCTTATCATGGGCGCGCTCTATTTACGCGGGCGCATGGGCGCCCGACCCAACTTATTATTCGCCTCCACCAAGGCGCGCAGAAGGTCGCGGAAACGATGGCGGTCCGCCTCGGACAACGGCGCCAGCATCTTGTCCTGCGCCCGTTGCATGGCGGTGCGGTTCTTGCGCACGAAAGCGCGGCCCTTGTCGGTCAATTGCGCCACCCGCATCCGCTTGTCGCGCGGATTGGCGACCCGGATCAGAAGCCCGCGCCGTTCCAGGCGTTCGAGAACATCGGCGACGTTGGTGCGATCAATGCCGACTTCCTCGGCCAGCGTCGCCTGGTCGCGCTCGCCTTCCTCCATCAACACGCTGAGCAGTCCGTACTGGACCGGCGTAATGTTGTCGGCGGCGCATTCCTCGAGAAAAATAGCGACGTGAATCTGGTGCAACCGGCGCACGAGAAACCCCGGGCGATCCCACAACGACGTGTGCGACTCGCCGCCCTCGGCCCCGCCGCGCGCTCGACCCGTCTTGCCGCGTTCGCCATCCGCCACGATCCAGGTTCCTCTCTCGGTCGGTTCCGCGCCGCCGGCGGGACGCCGGACCCCGCTTGTGCGGCGACCGAAACAATCGGTATACTGATTAAAACGCGCCGTCAAACGGCTTTGCAATCCAGCAGGGAGAAAAAATCATGCGTCTTGCTTCGTTTTTGGCGGCCGCCGCCGCTCTTTTCGCCGCGCACGACGCGACGGCGCAAACCAAGTGGGACATGCCCACCCCTTACGCGCCCGGCAACTTCCACACCGTGAACGTCGAGAAATTCGCCGACGGCGTGAAACAGGCGACCGGCGGCAAGCTGGTCATCGCCGTCCATTCCAACGCCTCGCTGTTCAAGATGCCCGAAATCAAGCGCGCCGTGCAGACCGGCCAGGCGCAGATCGGCGAGGTTCTGATGGTCGTGCTGTCGAATGAAAATCCGCTGTACGACATCGACGGCCTGCCCTTCTTCGCCACCAGCTATGACGCCGCGCGCAAGCTGGCCGACCTGCAACGCCCCTACATCGAAAAAATTCTCGACGGCCAGGGCCTGAAGCTGCTCTACGCCGTGCCGTGGCCGCCGCAAGGCCTTCAGGTCAACAAGGAAATCAATTCGGTCGCCGACATGGCCGGATTGAACTTTCGCGCCTACAGCAAACAGACCGCGCGCATCGGCGAACTGGTCAAGGCCAACCCCGTCACCATCCAGGCCGCCGAGGTCACCCAGGCGCTTGCCACCGGCAAAATCAATTCCATGATCTCGTCGGCCCAGTCGGGCGTCGATTACAAGATTTGGGAATCGCTCAGCCACTTCTACGACCTGCAAGGCTGGCTGCCCAAGAACATGGTCGTCGTCAACAAGGCGGCGTTCAACGCCCTCGACAAGGCCGCGCGGGACGCGGTGACGGCCGAGGCGAAAAAGGCCGAGTCCGCCGGCTGGGCCGCCAGCCGCGCGGTCGCCGAGGCGACCAAGAAGGAACTCGCCGCCAAGGGCATCAAGGTCATGGCGCCGAGCAAGCAGTTGACCGACGATCTCGCCAAGATCGGCAAGATCTTGCTCGACGAGTGGCTAAAAGGCGCCGGGCCCGACGGCGCGGCCCTGGTCGCCGCGTTCCAGAAGTAACCCCCCGCCCTGGGCGCCGTCGCCCGGGGCGGTTCTTATTCGGGCATCATGCGCACATTTCTCGACCGTCTTTATGCCATCTGCGGCGCACTGGCCGGCGCGTTCCTGGTCGCCATCGCCGCGTTGGTGATGTGGCAGATCGTGGGCGCGCTGGTCGGCAAGCCGCCGCGCGCGGCCGACGAATTCGCCGGCTGGGCCATGGCGGCATCCGCGTTCCTGTCGTTCTCCTACGCCTTTCGCCGTCATGAGCATATCCGCGTCACCCTGATCGCCCAGAACCTGAAGGGCGCCGCCCGTCGGGCCGCCGATTTGTGGGCGCTGGGCGCGGGCCTGTTCCTGGCCGGCTATCTCGCCTGGTTCAGCGTCAAGATGACCTGGCAGTCCTGGGCGCTGAACGACATGAGCCAGGGGCTGGTTCCCGTGCCGATGTGGATTCCGCAGCTCGGCATGGCCGTCGGCGCCGCGGCGCTGGCCGTCGCCGTCGCCGATACCTTCGTCGAGATTCTGCGCGGTGGCCGCTTGGCGGACGGGGACGCGGGCGCCGACACCACCATGGACCGTTGAGCGCCCCCGATCATGGAACACATCGAACTCGCCCTTGTCGCCGTCGGCATCATGTTCTTCCTGCTGGGATCGGGCGTCTGGATCGGCCTGGCCCTGATGGGCGTTTCCATCGCCTGCATGGCGCTATTCTCGACCCGACCGGCGGGCGACGCCATGGCGACCACTATCTGGGGATCGCTGACCTCGTGGACCCTGACGCCGTTGCCGCTGTTCATCTGGATGGGCGAAATCCTGTTCCGCACGCGCCTGTCGGAATCCATGTTCCGGGGACTGGCGCCGTGGATGGGCAACCTGCCCGGCCGGCTGATGCAAACGAACGTCGTCGGGTGCGCCATCTTCGCGGCTATTTCCGGATCGTCGGCGGCGACCTGCGCGACCATCGGCAAGATCACCATACCGGAACTGACCAAGCGCAAGTACCCCGACAGCATGATCATCGGCTCGCTCGCCGGATCGGGCACGCTGGGGCTTCTGATCCCG
>CAYIQU010000048.1:0-8305 GCA_964365645.1 uncultured Hyphomicrobiales bacterium
CTCTGTGCCGCTACACACAAAAACCGCCGCCGGGCCTTTCGGTCCGGCGGCGTTCGTTTGTCCGAAGGGAAGAGTGCTACTCGACCTTCAGGTTCGTCGCGGCGGTCTTGCCGCGCTCGGTCGCCATTTCGTAGCTGACCTTCTGGCCTTCGCGCAGGGTGTCGAGTCCGGCGCGTTGGACGGCGGTGATGTGGACGAAAACGTCCTTGCCGCCGTCGCTCGGCTGAATGAAGCCGAAGCCTTTAGTCGGGTTGAACCATTTAACAGTGCCGCTAGCCATGGTGGCCTCCTATTAAGCACGCGTTGAAACGAATGACCGTGCGCGGACTGCGCGCGGTCATGAACAAGCCGGATTGATTGGGGATGACTTGAGTTGAGCCATTCGGGCGACGTCGGGCGTCGGGATCATCTCTTAGGCGCGCTGCAAGGCAGGCCAAAAACCTCGGTTGCGCGCGCAGGGGACACTATTTGTTCCCCCAAGTCAAGGCGCTTGTCTTTTGCCGCGTCCGGCGCGGCTTTTAGCGTCTGGCCCGGGGCCGCCAAACCGCTCCCCGGTCCTCCCTTTGCCCCTTTAAAACAAAGGGTTATCCGGGCGGGAAAGCGGGATCACACCGCGCGGGAATGCCGGCCGCGGCCGGTCTGGAGGTAGCGGTCGAAGACGGCCGCGACGGTGCGCATCAGCAGCCGGGCGTCCTCGGGAATGCGGACGGTCGCGCCCGAGACGGCGACAAGCCCGTCGGCGACCATCGGTTCCAGCTGGGCCAAGTCGGCGTCGAAGGTGCTTTCGGGGAATCCGTGGGCGCGGGCGAGTTGGGCCAGATCGACGACCATGTCGCACATCAACTTTTCGATCGCCGCGCGGCGCAGGCGATCCTCGGGCGCGAGTATCAGCCCCCGGCTGGTGGCCAAGCGCCCGGCGGCGATCGCCTCGTCGTAGAGATGGAAGGGGACGGCGTTCTGGACGTAGCCCTCGGGCAGTTGCCCGATCGCCGAGGCGCCGAAACCGACCAGCACGCCGGCGCTGTCGTCGGTGTAGCCCTGGAAGTTCCGTTTCAGCCGCCCGGCGTCCAGCGCGCGGGCGAGCGCGTCCTCGGGCGCGGCGAAATGATCGAGGCCGATGGCCCGGAACCCGTGCGCGATCAGGGCGTCCGCCGCGACCCGCGCCTGGGTCAGCCGCGCCGGCCCGTCGGGCAGGGCGGCGTCGGGAATCATCTTCTGGTGCGTTTTCATCCAGGGCACGTGGGCGTAGCCGAACACCGCCAGCCGCGAAGGGCGAAGCGAGGCGATCAAATCGACGGTGCGGCGCACGTCGGCCTCGGTCTGATAGGGCAGGCCGTACATCAGATCGGCGTTGAAGGCCATGATCCCGGCGTCGCGCAATTTGTTCACCGCGTCGGCCACCTGTTCGAACGGCTGGACGCGATTGATCGCTTCCTGGACGTGGGGGTTCAAGTCCTGCACGCCCAGGCTCACCCGGTTGACGCCGGAATCGGCCAGCGCCGCCACCCGTCCGGCATCGAGGGTGCGGGGATCGGCCTCGCCGGCGATTTCGGCGTCGGTCCGCACGTCGAAACGCTCGCGCAGATCGGCCATCAGGCGGCGGAAGTCGTCGGCGGCGAGAATAGTGGGCGTGCCGCCGCCCCAATGGATGTGGGCGACGCGCGCCTTGCGTCCGATCGCGTCGGCGGCGAGGCCGATCTCGCGCGACAAGGTCCGGGCGTACGCGGCGATCGGCGCGTACTGGCCGACCACCTTGGTATGGCAACCGCAGTACCAGCACATCTTGGCGCAGAACGGCACGTGCAGATAAAGCGACAACGCCTCCTGGGCCGGGACCCGGGACAGCCATTGCCGGTAGAGGTCGGCGTTCACGCCGTCGTGGAAATGCGGCGCGGTCGGATAGCTGGTGTAGCGGGGCACCGGCCGGTCATAGCGGGCCAGCAACTCGGGCGACAGGGTCGGGGGGGCGATGGTCATAATCGAATCTTAGCAGGCGAACCGGCCCAGGTCTAAACCGGGATTACCGCAATAACCGTCGGTTTCGTCAGGAGGATTTAAGGGTTTGAGCCGATTACTGACCCTTCTGTCCGAGGGGGATTTTGGTACACTGCCGGTGGAAAAAGGGCGCTTGGGGAATATTTTGCGTGGCGCAGGCCAAGACATTCGAGGTCCAGGTCAGCAACGATAACCGTTGGACGGTGGCCGAGATTTGCGCCACCCCCGACGACGGGGTGCGCGTGGCGGAAAGCCTGTTGGCGGCGGGCAAGGGCGACGCCGTTCGCGTGCTCCAGGACTTGGGCGAAGACCGTCGTCCCCGGACGATTTTCGAGAAGGCCGGTGTCGGTCGACCGGAAAAGCCGATCACCATCAACGCGATCGAGGACTCGCCGGTCTGCCAATCGACGTTCGACGTGTTCGCCTTCGACGCCCGGCTGGCCGCGTCCCGGCTGATGCGCCAATTCCTCGACGAGTACGGCTTGACGGCGTTGGAACTCCTCTACGATTTCGGCCGGTTGCGGCAGATCGTCCGCAACGACGTTCTTTATCCGCAGGCGTTGCACCGGCTGGCGGGCATCCAGGCGCGCAAGACGGGCGGCAAGCCCGCCGAACGGATCGACTCGCTGCATCGCATCATACTCGATCTCATCGAACGCGCCCGCGACAACGCGGACATCCTTCGCTTCCACGCCATTCTCGCGGAACAGGGCGTCGCCGCCATGGTCGCGGCCGTCGGCAAGGAATTCCAGGGCGATTACGCCGTCTATCTCAAGGGCGGCGCGGTGGCGCGGCTTTTGAACGAAGACGTGGAATGGAACGGCAAGGTGTCGCTCTTGTGCGATCAATTCGAGCGCGGCCCCGACGGCGAGGCGTTGTCCTTTCTCGACGACGCGCTGGCGGAAATCTTGGACGGCGGCGCGGCGGTGCAGTCGCTCATGGGCGGACAATCGGATTTGGGTTCGGCGCTGCGCAACTTGACGCTTCTCAGCTACGGCGCCTGCACCGTCAAAGGGGGGCGCAATTCATCCTTGCCGCGACTGAACGCCGCGATGGGACGCACGCGGTTGACCCGTTCGCGCCAGATGCTGGTCGGCCGGGTCGAGCGGGCGTTGAAGGGGACGGGGCCCCTGACGCGCGAAAGCCCGCAGGCCGACCGCGCGGCTTTCGTCAATTTGATCGGGATGCTGTGCGCCCCGGCCGGCTTGATCGGCGGTCCGGGCATGAGCGAGGCGATCACGCTCCGCGCGCGCCTGAGCCTCGCCGGCGAAGGCGGCGACCTGACGGCCGAGGAGGCGATCCGGCAGATTCAAATGATGCTGCCGAACCGCGCGGTCCGGCTCGGCTATCTGCTCGATCTCGCCCACAGCCCCTTCGGCCAGAAAAACCCGATGATGGCGATCAAGGCGTTGGCGGAACTGCTGGCGGAACTGCCGGACCTCGGCGCTCTTCTTCCCGCGGGCATCGGGGCGGATCGGCAAGGGGCGATCGTCGCCGATCTTCGCCGCCGCATGGCCGGCGAGGCCATCCCCGAGGAACTGCGCAACCGGATATCCCGGCGCTTGGAACGCCTGATGGCCGGCGAAACGATCGGGGCGGACGAAATGACCGCGTCGCCCTCCGCGCCGGCCGCGTCGCTCGCTATGCCGGCGGCCGCGCCGGCGGCGCGTCCGGTCCAAACCGTTCGCATGGACGGCCAGGATTTGCCCCGGCGCGATATCGCGGCGGGGGAATTCCTGTTTCGCCAGGGCGAGCCCGGCGACGAGGCCTATCTGGTCGTGTCGGGCGAGATCGAGCTTCTGCTCAAGGCCGGGGACAACGAGCGGCTTCTCTGCCTGGTTCGGCGCGGCGACATCATCGGCGAGATGGCGCTTCTGGCCCACCAGCCGCGCATGGCCAGCGCCCGGGCGAAGACGGCGGCGACGCTGATCGCGGTTCCGGCGGAATCGTTCCAGGCGCGCCTCGATCGCTTAGGCGAATCGGATCGCATCCTGCGGCGCCTGCTCGACGTCTTCGCCGAACGCATCCGCGTCGGCACCGGGGATTGAGCGCGGGTCGGCCCGAGGACAAGCCTGAAAGCTTTGCGCAATACCCACCTCGTCATGGCCGGGCCGCTGCGAAGCGGCGAGACCCGGCCATCCACGGCTTTTTTCGTCGCCGCGATGCAAAAGTCGTGGATGCCCGCGACACGCGCGGGCATGACGGGAGGGGGGCGGCGAATCTTTCGACGGCGTATTGACAATATTCCCATAATAGGATATAGTTGCCGCTTCGAAAATCCCGCGGTTTCATTTGCACCCTCGGCGCGGGCGCAAGAAGTAACCCCGCGTTCTTGGACAAGTGAATCAAAAAGCCTTCAGCGATCCGTTGTCAGCGTTCATCCCAAAGAACGCCGACGGGTTTCGAGGTCGATTGCTGAAAGCCGACCGCCGACGGCCTTCTCATGATTTGCTTCGCGTCACTTCCGTGCCGCTACGCTTCTGATTTGCTTCGCGTCACTTCCGTGCCGCTACGCTTTCCCCCACCCCCTCGGCCTGCCCGCGAAGGCGGGGGCGGAAAATGATGAGAAATGACGATAAATGATGATGAATGATGATGAAAATTCGCGCGGCGGGAGCGGTTCTGAATGGTTTCAACGGGTTGGGGCGATTTCAGCCTCTCCAAGGTTATCCAAACCCCGCCGAAATCCCCTCCGGGCTTGCCGCTGCCGGTCACGCTTGCAGTTCGAGGGTCGTTTCGACCACGCCCTCCCGGGGGATCAGGCGCTCGACGAAACCGAGGTTGCGGGCGAGTTCGCGCATTCGCGTGTTTTCGGTCATGATCTGGCCGACGATGCGACGGGTGCCGCGCGCGCGGCAGTAGGCGATCATTTTCTCGAGCAGCCGGTGGCCGAGTCCCTGCGCGCCGAGATCGGAGCGCACCACGATGGCGAATTCGGCGCGTTCGTTGTCGGGGTCGGTCGCCGTGCGGACGACGCCGAGGGTTTCGCGCTTGCCGTCGGGGCGCGTCGCGGTCCCGATGAAGGCCATTTCGCGGTCGTAGTCGATCTGGGTGAAGCGCGCCATTTCCGAGTGGGGCAGTTCCCGCACCATGCCGAAGAATCGGAATCGGATATCTTCCGGCGTCAACTTGGCGATGAAATCGTAGTGTTCCGGCTCGTCCTCGGGCCGGATCGGGCGCAGCAGCACGCGACGCCCCGCCCGCAGGGCGAAGATCTCCTCCAGCTCTTTCGGATAAGGCCGGATGGCGAGGCGGTCGGCGTCCTCGATTCCGGGCGGGGCGATCCGGACGCGCGCGTCCAACGCCAAGATGCCGTTCTCGTCGGCGAGAATCGGGTTGATGTCCATTTCCGCGATTTCGGGGATGTCGATAATCATCTGCGAGACGCGCACCAGGGTCAGGCACAACGAGTCCATGTCGACGCCCGACCGCCCGCGTCCGCCGCGCAGGGTGCGGGACACCCGGGTCCGCGCGATCAATTCGCGGGCAAGGGTCATGTTGAGCGGGGGCAGGGCGATGACCCGGTCCTCAATGGTCTCGACGGCGGTTCCGCCTTGGCCGAACAGGATGACCGGCCCGAAAACCGGATCGGTCGCGGCGCCGATGATGATTTCGCTCGCTCCCGGACGGATGGCCATGGATTGCACGGTGAAGCCGAGAATGGTCGCCGCCGGCGCCCGGGCGGCCACGGTTCGCAGCATGGTCTTGGCGGCGCGCTCCACCGTTTCCGCCGACTCGAGGAACAAATCCACGCCGCCGACATCGGATTTATGGGTAATGCCTTCGGCCAGTATCTTGAGGGCGACGGGAAAGCCGATCGTTCGGGCCTTGGCGGCGGCTTCCGCCGGGGTGCGGACGACGTGGGTCTCCACGGTCGGAATGCCGTAGGCGGCGAGAACCGCCTTCGACTGGGCCTCGTCGAGCATGAGGCTTTCCGACGCGGGCGCGCGGGCGAGCGATTCCTCGACCACCAGCCGGGCGGCGGCGGTGGACGGCGTGAATTCCGTCGGGATCGACGGCGGCGTCTCCATCAGCATGTCCTGGTTGCGCCGGTAGCGGATCAAATGCATGAAGGCGCGGACGGCGGTTTCCGGCGCGTCGAACGTCGGCAGTCCCTCGCGGGCGAACAGGGCCCGCGCCGGGGCGACGGTTTCGCCGCCGACCCAACTGGTCAGGACCGGAATCGCCTCGTCGCGCAGGGTTTCGACCACGGCGCGCGCGGCGTCCGTGCTGTCGACGACCGCGGTCGGCGCGTGCATGACGAGAAGGGCGTCCGCCTCGGGCGCGCGGGCAAGGATTCGGCAGGCGTCGGCGTAGCGGCTTCCCGGCGCGTCGCCGACGATGTCGACCGGATTGCCGCGCGACCATGACGCGGGCAATACGGCATCCAGCGCCGCCAGGGGCTCCGCCGACAGTTCGGCCGGCCGGCCGCCCTCCTCGACCAGGCGGTCGGCGGCCATGACGCCGATGCCGCCGCCGTTGGTCAGGATCGCGAGCCGGTCGCCGCGCGGATGGCGGACGCGGGCCAGCGTCTCGACGGCGGCGAACAATTCCTCGACGCTGTAGACGCGAAGCATTCCCGCCCGGCGGATGGCCGCGTCGTAGACCTCGTCCGAACCGGCCAAGGACCCGGTATGCGACCGGGCGGCGCGCTTGCCCTCGGCGGATCGGCCGGCCTTGACCACCAGCACCGGCTTGTTGCGCGCCGCCGCGCGGGCCGCCGACATGAAGTTCCGCCGGTGGCGAATGGCCTCGATGTACAGAAGAATGGCGCGGGTATGCGGATCGCTGCCGAGATAATCGAGGATGTCGCCGAAGCCCAGGTCGATCGTGTCGCCGAGCGAGACGAAGGCGGAAAAGCCGATGCCGCGCGCGCGCGCCCAGTCGAGCACGGCGGTTCCCAGCGCTCCCGATTGCGAGACGAAGGCGATCTGTCCCGTCAGCGCGGGCAGATGGGCGAAGCTGGCGTTAAGCCCGATGTGCGGAACCATCAGGCCGAGGCAATTGGGACCGAGCAGGCGCATGTCGTGGCGCCGCGCGGCGGCGAGCATCGCTTCCTGGGCGTTTTGGCCGTCGGCGAGTCGGGTCCGGGACAGGCCGGCGGTGATGACGATGGCGGCCTTGGCGCCGCGCCTTCCGGCCCGATCGACGATGCCGGGCACGGTTTCGGGCGGCGTGCAGATGACGGCCAAGTCCGGGGTTTCGGGCAGCGCGTCGACGTCGGGATAGGCGGGAATATCCGCGACCGTTCGATGGCGCGGGTTGACGGGCATGATCGAGCCGGCGAAGCCGCCGGCGAGAAGATTGCGCAACGTGACGTGCCCGACCGACCCTTCTCGGCTGGACGCGCCGATCACGGCGATCGCGCGGGGAGCGAAAAGCTTGTCTAGGTTGCGCGTCGGCACCGTGGCCTGCGGGCGTTACTTCGATTTCATCACGTAGACGCCGTCCCACTTTTCGGGCGGCGCCGCCTTCAAGTGTTCGCAGCGTTCGATGTAGATGGTCGAAAGCTTGTCGGCCGGGTTGGCCTTGAGCGCTTCCTGGAAGCCGCCGATGGCCCGGTCCCAGCTGCCCTCGCGGTAGTGCTTGATGCCGGCGCGGAACTGGTTGACGCAATCCATGATGTTGGGGAAGCTCGCGTCGGTGTGGTAGTCGAGCACCTCGTAAATGGCGACCGGCTGGGTCTTGCCCTTGACCACCACCAGGTCCACTTCGCGCGTCCGATAGGTGCCCTTCACTTGGCGATAGGTGTTTTCGCTGATCAGGATATGGGTGGCGTATTGCTTGCACGCGCTTTCCAGGCGGGAAGCCAGGTTCACGCCGTCGCCGATCACGGTGTAGTCCATGCGCTTGGGCGAGCCGATATTGCCCGAGACGACCTCGGCGGTGTTGAGGCCGATCCCCATGTCGATGGTCAGCATGCCCTTGGCGGCGCGTTCGGCGTTCCAGGCGTTCATGTCCCGCATCATCGCAATGGCGGCGCGCACGGCCCGGTCCTCGTCATCGTCGTGCGCCACCGGCAGCCCGAACTCGGCCATGATCGCGTCGCCGATGAACTTGTCCAGCATTCCGCCTTCGCGGGTGATGCAATCGACCATCAGGGTGAAATACTCGTTCAGCACCGAGACGATGCCCTGCGGGCCGAGGCTTTCGGACAGGGTGGTGAAGCCGCGCACGGCGGAGAACAGGATGGTCGCCTTGCCGCTGCGGCCGCCGCGGGCCTCCGCGCCGCTCGCCAAAAGCTGGTCGGCGAGGCCCGGGTCCATGTAGCGGGCCATGGTCGACTTCATCCGTTTTTCCGAACTGATGT
>CAYIQU010000049.1:0-8216 GCA_964365645.1 uncultured Hyphomicrobiales bacterium
GCCGGTGATCATGCTGACCGCCAAGGGCGAGGACGTGGACCGGATCGTCGGCTTGGAAGTGGGCGCCGACGATTACCTGCCCAAGCCCTTCAATCCGCGCGAGTTGCTGGCGCGCATCCGCGCCATCCTGCGCCGCGCGGGCGAGGCGTCGTTGAAGCCGCCGCCCACGGCCGCCGGCGCGACGTATCGCTTCGCCGGCTTCGTTCTCGATCCCGCGGCCCGTCGGCTGGCCCAGGCGGACGGCGGCGAAGTGGCGCTGACCGCGGGCGAATACGATCTTCTGCTGGCGCTGGTGGAACGCGCCGGCCGGGTGCTCAGCCGCGATCAAATCCTCGACCTGACCCGGGGCCGCGTCGCCGGACCGTTCGACCGCGGCGTCGATATCCAGATCAGCCGGCTGCGCCACAAGGTCGAGGCCGATCCGGCGGAGCCGACCCTGATCAAGACGGTGCGCGGCGGCGGCTACGTTCTCGCCACGCCGGTGGAGCGGTCATGAGCGGAAAGGACGCATGGCGCCGCCTTCTGCCCGACAGCATCGTCGGCCGGACCGTGCTGGTGCTGGTCGTCGGCCTTCTTTTGTCCCACGCGATCGCGCTGTCCCTTTATTCCGGCAACCGGCTGGAAACGCTGATCGCCATCGCCGGGCGGGAGGCGAGCGAGCGCCTCGCCGCGGCGGCCGAGGCCGCGCGCGCCGCCACGACCCGCGACGACATGCGCGCCGCCCGGCTGCTCGGCGGGCCGAACCTGAGGCTGGCGTGGTCCGAGAAACCGCTCGTCACGGTCGAAAGCGACACGGTGCTCGCCCGTATTTTGCGCGACCGGCTGTCCCGGCGCTTGGGCGCGGGCGCCGACGTGCGCGTCGCCGTGTCGGGGGAGCAGGCTTTTTCCGGCCCTGTTCCCGGCGAGGGTCCCATGGGCCCAATGAGCGAGATGGGCCGGATGCCGATGGGGCCGATGATGGGCTGGGGCGAGGGGCGGTTCGCTTGGCGGGCGCACGAGGCCATGCACGGCGCGCCCGGGCGGGTCGCGGTTTGGATCTCGGTCGGGTTCGCCGATCCGGACGCGACCCAGGGCACAGGGGGCGTGCGCTGGTTGAATCTCTTCATGCCGCTCGAGGCGGGCGAATCCCTGTGGGCGCCGCGCTTCGGTTTTTCCTTCCTGGTGTTGACGGCGTTGGCGCTGGGACTCACGGTGTGGGCAATCCGGCGGGCGGCCGCGCCGCTCAAGACCTTCGCCGCCGCCGCGCGCCGCCTCGGCGCGGACGCCGGCGCGGATCGGGGCGCGCCGCCGCTGCCGCTCGACGGTCCCCGCGAGGTGCGCGAGGCCGCGACCGCTTTCAACGACATGCAGGCGCGCATCCGCCGCTTCGTCGAGGACCGCACCCGGATGATCGCCGCCATCAGTCACGACCTGCGCACGCCGATCACGCGCTTGAGGCTGCGCGCGGAGCTGATGGAGGACGGCGTGGCCAAGGACAAGATGCTCGCCGATCTCGATGAAATGGAGGCGATGGTGTCCGCGACGCTGGCCTTCGCCCGCGACGAGGCCGATAGGCCCGCGTCCGCGCCCTTCGACATCGCCGGTCTGCTCAAGGAGCTTGTCGCCGACGGAATCGCGCGCGGCTTGAAGGGCGGCTACACGGGGCCGGACGCGCGCGTCGTTCCAGGCGACGCGCTGGCGCTGAAACGGGCGTTCGCCAACATCCTCGACAACGCCTGGCGCTACGGCGGCGCCGCGCGGGTCCGGCTCGAGGACAAGGGTTTGGAAGTCGAGGCGACGGTGGACGACGACGGCCCCGGAATCCCCGACGCCGAACGGGAGAACGTTTTCCGCCCGTTCTACCGCATCGAGGGTTCGCGCTCGCGCGAGACCGGCGGAACCGGGCTCGGGCTGGCGCTCGTGCGGTCGGCGGTCCTCGCCCACGGCGGGACGATCCGGCTGATCACCCAGCCCGAGGGCGGTCTTTCGGTGCGGATCGTCTTGCCGGGGTGAATCAGGAGTTCGTCGCCGCCGCGCCGGTCTCGTCGATGACGATGCGGTTGCGGCCCGACTGTTTGGCGCGATAGAGCATCTCGTCGGCCCGGCTGACCATTTTGTCGAGAGTGTCCTCGATCGTCGCGCAGGCGCCGATGCTGACGGTCGCCGTCAGTCGGTGGCCGTCCAATTCGGCGCTCGACTCGGCGATGGCGGCGCGCAGGACCTCCAGCATGTCGGGTAGACGGGTCGGATCGGCGTCCTCGAACAGGACGCAGAATTCCTCGCCGCCCACGCGGGCGACGATATCGGCGCGGCGCGAGCGGGCGCGCAAAATTCCGCCCAGATGGACCAGGACCGAGTCGCCGGCGTCGTGACCGAAGGTGTCGTTGATTTTCTTGAAGAAATCGATATCGAGCATCGCGACCGCGATCGGCGAGCCTTGGCGCTGGGCGCGGGCGAAGGCAATACGGCCGGCCTCGAAGAAAAAGCGGCGGTTGTAGAGGCCGGTCAGGAAATCGGTGTGGGCGGCGGCCTTCAGTTCCTGGATTTTATCGATCAACTCGATGTTCTGCGACACGCGGCAGAAAAACTCCTCGGGCAAGAACGGTTTCGACAAGAAATCGTTGGCGCCGCTTTTGATGAACAACGCCGAGGTTTGCTGCGTGCCGGCCGAGGACACGCCGATGACGGCCATTTCATCGCCGGGATGCTTCTCGCGGATGGCGGCCGCCAGGGCGGCGCCGTCCATGCCGGGCATGTGAAAATCGGTGACGACCAGGCGCAAGTCGGGAATTTCCTCGATCAGGCGCAACGCCTCCTTGGCGTTGGGGGCGGATCGCACGTCGAACTGCTGCAACGCCAAGAGATGGGCTATCTTGATGCGGGACACGGCGGAATCGTCCACCACAAGCGCCGGCCGGCCGCGATTGCGGTAAAGCCGGCCGACCATGCTGACGATGTAATGCAGGCTTGCCGGGCTGTCCTTGAGAACGTAATCGACCACGTTCGATTTGGAGAAAACGCGTTCGCGCAGGTCGTCCTCCATGCGCGAACTGAAGATGACGGCCGGGATTCCCTTGCTTTCGACATAGTCCACGATCTCGCCGGCGGGGGCGTCCGGCAACGTCAGATCGAGGAGCGCGAGGAAGAAATTGCTGCGATGCCGTTCGATCATCTCCTTGGCTTCGGCCAGGGTCCCGGCGCAAATGACCTTGAGTCCGTGACGGCTTTCGATCCCCTTGGTGACGATCCGGGTGAAAAAGGCCGAATCCTCGACCAGCAATACCTGGGCGGGGGTGTCGGCGGGAAGGGAGGCCGGGGGTGGACTCATGGCGTCTCCGGGACCGTCTGCATAAGGGGGTATGCTACCCTTATATGGCGTCGGATACGCCGCCGCGCAAGCGGAAATTGCACGATTTATTTGGCGCCGGGGGCGGGGCGAAGCGCGTACAGCAGCACCCCGGCGGCGACGGAAACATTGAGCGATTGGATCGCGCCCGTGCCTTGGATGGTGACCGCCTCGTCGCAAGCCGCCAGCGTCGTCGCATCCAATCCGGTTTCCTCGTTGCCGAGAACCAGGGCGATCGGCTTGTCGCGCGGAATCCGGTCCGGCGACGTTCCGCGCCCGACGGCGGCGCCGACGACGCGAAACGTTTCGCGCAGTTGCCGCAGGGTTTGGGCGAAGTCGGTCGCGCGATAGAGTTCCAGGCACTCGAACCCGCCTTCGGCGATGCGGAAGGCCGCGTCCGAAAGCCCCGCTTGCGCGGGATGATCCGAAATCACCAGCCGGGGCAGGCCGAGGAAAGCGGCGGTGCGGGCGATGGCGCCGAAATTGTGCGGGTTGCCGACGCCATGCAGGATCGGCAGCAGCGGCGTGTCCTTGGCCCAGCGCCGCGTCTCGTCGAGATCGAGAGGGGGAACCGGTTTTGGGCGGGCCACCGCGACGATGCCGCCGTGCATGGCCGATCCGGCGATGCGCTCGAGTTCGTCCGCCGGCGTTTCGCGGAATATCTTGCGCCCATGCGCGAGAATGCGGCAATAGCCCCCGACTTCGTCCTTCATCTCGGGGAGGAAGAACAGGCGCTCGACCCGTTCCGGCGCGCCGGCGAACAGCGCCTTCACCGCTTTGCTTCCGGCGACGCGAACGAGATCGCGCTGGTGGACCAGATCATCGGCTCGTTCGGGCTCGCGCTTTTTCCAGTGCGGCTTGTCGTCGCGCGGCGTGAAGGAGCGCGGCCGGTCGCCTTCCTCGCGTTTTTTCCAATGGGGCTTGTCGTCGCGCGGCGTGAAGGAGCGGGGGCGGTCGCCTTCGTCACGCTTTTTCCAGTGCGGCTTATCGCCAGCGGATTCAAAGCGGCGGGGGCGGTCGCCTTCGTCACGCTTCTTCCAGTGCGGCTTATCGCCGGTGGATTCGAAGCGGCGCGGCCGCTCGCCGCTGTCTCTTTTAAAATCACGGCCTTCGCCGTGGGGTTTAAAATCACGGCCTTCGCCGTGGGGACGCTTTTTCCAATGGGGCTTGTCGTCGCGCGGCGTGAAGGAACGGGGGCGGTCGCCTTCCTCACGCTTCTTCCACTGCGGCTTGTCGCCGCGCGGCGCGAAGGAGCGGGGGCGGTCGCCTTCGTCACGCTTCTTCCAGTGCGGCTTATCGCCGGTGGATTCGAAGCGGCGGGGGCGGTCGCCGGCTTCCTTCGAATCACGGCCCTCGCCGCTTTTTTTGAAGCCACGGCCTTCGCCGAAGGGGCGTTTCTTCCATTGCGGCTTGTCGCCGCGCGGCGCGAAGGAGCGGGGGCGGTCGCCGGCTTCCTTCGAATCACGGCCCTCGCCGCTTTTTTTGAAACCACGACTTTCGCCGAAGGGGCGTTTCTTCCACTGCGGCTTATCGCCGCGCGGCTTGAAGGGGCGGTCCTCGCGCTTCTTGAAATCGCGGCCGCCGGTTCTTTTGGAGTCACGGCTTCCGCCGTGAGGCTTCTTTTTTTCGTCGTTGTCGCCGGTATCGTCGCTCATGAAGGGAAGTCCTTGTTCTAGTGCGTTCGGCGCCGGTCAGCGCAACGCGTTTTCGATCAGGTAGGACGCGATCTCGGTGTTCGTCACCTTGACGGCGATGTTTTCCTCGTTCGCCAGCGCGCGTTTCACCAGGAGGTGGTTTTCGACGCTGACGGGCTTGATCTTGAAGATTCCGACGTCGCCTTTGAGGCGGGGGTACAGCGCCGGGTCCACCGCCTTTTCCCGCGCGGCGAGGCGGGCAAGGGCTTCGGCTTCCGTCAGCGCGCCGGCGTCTTTCTCTTTCAGCAGGGTCCAATCGGCCTGGCCCGCGAGTTGGGCGGCGTTGAGCGCCTGGACGGCTTCCTTGCCCGAGGTTTCCGCGACGCCGACCTTGAACAGGTGCTTGGTCAGACCGACGTCGCCGCCCCAATCGGCGAGGCCCTTGCTGCGGGCAACGTAAACGACGGGCATAAAACGCGCTCTCCGGGGGCGCAAAAAAGGGGGCGGGCGGGGCGCATCCTAACAGGCCGGCCCGCGACAAACACGCGCCGTTTTCCCAAGGACTTCCGGGTGATAGCCTACGGCCATGAAGCGCCATCCGTCTAAAACCCGGTCGCGACACGCGACGCCGAAAAGGCCCAGGCCGCCCAAGCGTCCGGGTCTCGGCGCCGACGCTATTCGCGCCCGCGTCCTTTATCGCGACGAGATGATGCTGGTGATCGACAAGCCGGCGGGCCTGGCCGTGCACGCGGGCCCGGGCGGCGGCGCGAACGTGGAGGATTCCTTCGACGCGCTTTCCTTCAATCAGCCGCGCCCGCCCGCGCTGGCGCACCGGCTGGATCGCGATACCTCGGGCTGCCTGGTGCTGGGGCGGCACCGCAAGGCGCTGCGGAAACTCGGCCGGCTGTTCGCTTCGGGCCGGGTGGAGAAAATCTATTGGGCGGTCACCGTCGGCCGGCCCGTTGCTTCCGAAGGCCGCATCGAGAAATCGATGCGCAAGAAGACCGACAAGATCAAGGGCTGGCAGATGGAAATTCATCCCGAGGGAATTTCCGCCGTCACCGATTATCGCGTGCTGGCCGAGGCGAACGGTCTCGCCTGGCTGGAGTTGCGTCCGCGCACCGGACGCACCCATCAGGTGCGCGTGCATTGCGCCGCGTTGGGCTGCCCCGTGCTGGGCGATCCGGTGTATGGGCGCGACGTTCCTCCGCCGAAGAACATTCCCGTGGACACGTCGTTGCATTTGCACGCCCGGGCCGTCACGGTTCCGCTTTACGCCACCCGGCCGCCGGTATCGGCGGTCGCCCCGCCGCCCCGGCACATGATCTCGGCCTTGCGCGCGCTGGGCTGGCGGGAAGACGCCGAATCGGGTGCCGGAATGAGTTGAAATCCGCGGCGAAAGAGGGCATCGTTTTGCGCAACCGGCGCGCCTCGGCGCCGCAAACAGGGAGATCGATCGTCATGTCTCGTTTCTCAATTCGCGCCGGCGCCCTGGCGGCGGCGCTGGTTCTCGCCGCCGGCCCCGCGTTCGCGCAACAGAAAACGACCATGCGGATCAGCCACCAGGTTCCGCCCGCGCACCACATGTCGAAGATGCTGGAAGGGTTCGCCGCCGACGTGAAGGCGCGCACCAAGGGCGAGGTCGAGGTGCAGCTCTACGGCTCGGAACAGCTGGCCAAGGCGGGCGAGAATTTCCCGTCCGTCGCCAAGGGCGCGTTCGAGGCGGCGATGAGCGTCAATTTCCAGTGGGGCAAGACGATCCCGGAGATGAGCGCGCTGACCATTCCCTATCTGTTCACCGATCTTGAGCGGATCAAGAAGTTCCCCGCCTCCGAGGCGCGCAAATTCCTCGACGCCGAACTCGCCAAGCGCGGCGTCACCAGCGTCGCCTGGCTCTACATCACCCGCCAGTCCATCTTCACGTCCGGCAAGAAGCCGCTGGCGACCCTGGACGATTTCAAGGGCGTCAAGATTCGCGGGCTTAATCCCTTGACCGACAAGGCGCTGTCGGCCATCGGCGCGGCGACGTCGGCGATGCCGGGGTCCGAGGTCTATCAGGCGCTGCAATCGGGCGTGCTGGACGCCGGCCTGACCGACATCTCGGCCGCCTACAGCCGCAAGTACTACGAAATCCAGAAATTCGGCACCGTCGCGCCGTACTTTTCGGTCTACTTCCACATGTACGCGAACCCGGCCTGGTGGAACGGGCTGAAGCCCGAGCACCGCGCCGCGATCCAGGCCGCCGCCGCCAAGGCCGAGGCCGACGCCATTCCCGCGACCGAGAAAACCGCCGAGGACGCCGTCACCCAGCTCAAGGCCAAGGGCATGACGCTGCACCTGCAGACCCCGGCGGAATCGGCCCAGTGGAAAGCGGCGATGCAAAAGCCGGTGATCGATGAATTTCTCAAGACCGCGCCCGACGGCGGGGCCAAGATCGTCGCGTTGCTGAACAAGCTCTGAGACCGGGCGCTTCAACGGAATTTCGCGCGCCATGCGGCACGTTTTGTTCGGCTTCGACCGCATCGTCGCGATCCTTTCGCGCGCGGGTGCGGCGCTGGGCGCGCTGGCGCTGCTGGTCTCGCTCGGCCTGATCGCCTACGCGATCGTGCTGCGCTACGTCTTCAACCAGCCGCCGACATGGGTCGACGAGATGGTCGGCTATCTGCTGGTGGCGACCGTGATGGCCGCCGCCGCCGATGCCCTGCGCCAGGGCGAGCATATCGCCGTCGACGTCCTGACCGAACGCCTGTCCGCGCGCAACCGCCGGATCGTCGCGGCGTTCGGCCTTGCCGCCTCGGCGGTCGTCGGTGTTTTCCTGGTGCGCGAGGGCTGGTCGATGGTCGCCTTTTCGCGGATGGTCGGCGAGATTTCGACCGGGCACCTGGAAGTGCCGATGGCTTGGCCGCAGATGCTGGTGCCCGCCGGGGGCGTGCTGCTGACCTTGGCCGCGCTGGCCGGACTCGGGCGCATGGCGCTCGGCCTTTCGCCGGTCGTGGATGAAGAAGAAGACGCCGCGACGCCGGAGCGCGACCGGTGAAGCTGGCCCTCATCCTCACCGCGCTGGTCGTCGTCCTGCTGGCCGGATTGCCGGTGTTCGCCGCGCTGGGGCTGTTCGCCGGCGGGTTGCTCTACGGCGTCGAGGGCAAGCTGGTCAACATTGGCGAGCTGATCTTCGGCAAGTTGAACACGTATTTGCTGGTCGCCATTCCGCTGTTCACGCTGATGGCGAACTTCATGGTCCGCGGCAAGGTGGTGGA
>CAYIQU010000050.1:0-8174 GCA_964365645.1 uncultured Hyphomicrobiales bacterium
CGGATCGGGACCATGAAGATCAACCAGGAAATCGACGCCCTGCACGTCATGGGCATCAATCCGGTGCGGTTCCTGGTGGTGCCGGCGCTGCTCGGCACGCTGGTCATGGTTCCGTGCCTGACGTTCCTCAGCGACATCATCGGCCTGTTCGCGGCGGGGCTTTACGTCAACGCCGAACTCAGCATCTCGATGGCCGCCTATTTCGACGAGGTCCGCGAGATTCTCAATTCCGACCACCTGATGCACGGCCTGTCCAAAAGCATGATCTTCGCGGTGCTGATCGCGGTGATCGGCGTCGTCAACGGCGCGGCGGTCAAGGGCGGTGCCGAGGGCGTCGGTCGCGTGACCACGCGCGCGGTCGTTCAGGCCATTTCCGCGATCGTGGTGACGGACATGATCTTCGCCTTCGTGGTGACGCGCTGATGGCCGCCGCCGATCCCGCCCCGCCCCCGGTGATCGAGGTCGCCGACCTCGTCACCCATTACGGCAGCCGCCTGATCCTGAAGGGCGTGTCCATGAACGTTCGCGAAGGCGAGATCATGGCCATCATGGGCGGCTCGGGTTCGGGCAAGAGCACGCTGTTGCGCCACTTGATGGCGCTGGAGCGCCAGACCTCGGGGACGATCCGGATCCTGGGCGAGGACGTTGCCTCCTTGAGTTCCCGCGAACTGGTCGATCTGCGCAAGAAAACCGGCGTCGCGTTCCAAGGCGGGGCGCTGTTCAGCTCGATGACGGTGGGCGAGAACATCATGCTGCCCCTCTACGAGCACACCGACTTGGACCGCAAGACCATGGAAATCATGGCGCGGATGAAACTCGAAGTCGTGAACCTGGCGGGATTCGAGAACCTGATGCCGTCCGAGCTTTCCGGCGGCATGATCAAGCGCGCGGCGATGGCCCGGGCCATCGTCATGGACCCCAAGATCCTGTTCTGCGACGAGCCGTCGGCCGGCCTCGACCCGGCGGTGTCCTCGGCGCTGGACGATTTGATCCTGCGCCTGCGCGATGCCATGGGCATGAGCATCGTCGTCGTCACCCACGAACTGGAAAGCATCTTCAAGATCGCCGACCGGGTCACCGTGCTCGACCAGGGCAATATCCTGTTCATCGGCACCATCGCCGAATTGCGAGCCGACCCGAGCGAGCGCATCCAGAACCTCCTCAACCGGCGACCCGAGGACGACGCCGTCGACCTCGACGCCTACCTTACGCGCCTGACCGGCGAATCCGTCACGGGAGCAGTCAAGCTATGAGAAGCAATCGCCTCAACTATTTCGCCGTCGGGCTGTTCGTCATCGCCTCGATCGTCGGCCTGATCGTCGCCGTCGCGATTTTGAGCGGTCGCACCGGCGCGACCGACAACTACATCGCGATCTACCGCAACGTCACCGGGGTCAAGTTCGGCACCCAGGTCATGTACGAAGGCTATCCCATCGGCCAGGTGGAAAGCGTCACCCCCGTGCCGGAAGCGGGCGGAATGCGCTTTCGGGTGAATTTCGGGGTCCGCCAGGGCTGGCGCATTCCCGACGACAGCCTCGCGACCATCGCCGCGCCGGGCCTTTTGTCGGCCATCACCATCAGCATCGAGGCGGGCAAGAGCGCCGCCGCGCTCAAGCCGGGCGCCCAGATCAAAAGCCAGGAGGCGGCCAACATCTTCGCCGCGGTGTCGTCCATCGCCGGCGATCTCGGCCAATTGGCGGAAAAGGACATCAAGCCGCTGCTCAACAATCTCAACCTGGTCGCGGCCGAGGTTCGCTCGATCCTCGAAAAGGACGGCAAGGGCCTGATCAAGAACGCCGCGGCGATGGTCGAGGACATCGCGGCACGCGTGCCGGCGATCGCCGGCAACGTGCAGACCTTCACCGACCAGATGAAGAAGAACAGCGAGGAAGTCAGCGCCATCCTGTCGCCGGAAAACCGCGCAAAGATGGAAAGCACCATCGCCAGTCTCGATTCCGCGGCCAAGAACCTCGATCAGCTCATCGTCCTGTCGCGCGGGATGGTCGCCGACAACAAGAACGACATCCGCTTCACGGTCGAATCGATCACCCGCCACATCGAATCGATCAATCAGAACCTGGACGGCGCGGCGCGCAACATGCTCGAATTCAGCCGGCAAGTCCGGCAGAATCCGGGGCTGTTGATGGGCGGCACGCCGCCCAAGGACACCGCGCCGACGCGCTGAGACGAAAGACCGCGACGACCAAGGAGGGCTAGACGATGACGACGTTCACGCGATGGGCCGGGCAGGGGATATTCGCCGCGCTGGCTCTCGTCTTGCTTGCCGGGTGTGCCCAGCCCGAACTGCCGATCGACCACTTCTACCGCCTTCAAGTCGCGATGCCGCAACCGGCGGGGCGGACGCTCAAGGGCACCATCGAGGTCAACCGCTTCACCGCCGACGGCCTGGTCGCCGGTCGTCCCATCGTCTACACCGAACCCGACCAGCCCCATCAGGTGAGGGAATACAACTACCACTTCTGGACCGAGCCGCCGACGATCATGCTCCGCGACCAGCTGGTCGCGCACCTGCGCGCCGCCAAGATCGCCGAGACCGTGACCACGCCGGACATGCGCGCCAACGCCGACTTCATTCTCACCGGCCGGATCATCCGGCTGGAAAAGATCGAGGGCGCCGCGCCCCAGGGCGCGCTTGAGATCGAGCTCGGCGTGCGGGCCGCCGCCGGCAAAATCATCCTTCTCGAAGTGTATAAATTCGAGGTCGCGGCCGAGAACAATACGGTCGAGGCGGCGGTGCGGGCGCTGAACAAGGCCCTCGATCAGGCCTACGCCCAGTTCATCGCCGATCTCACCCGCAAGTGAGCGCCGAGTCCTCGCCGAAACCCGGCGACATCGTCCGTCTCGACATCGAAACCCTCGGCGGGCGCGGCGACGGCGTCGCGCGCCTGAACGGCGTTCCCGTCTACGTCCCCTTGGCCGCGCCCGGCGACTCGGCCGACGTGCTGATCGGCGAGAAGCGCGGCGACGGGCTGGCCGGACGGCTGATGGCGCTGCGCGCCGCCGGACACCAGCGCCGCGTCCCCCCGTGTCCGTACTTCGCCGCCGAAACGGGGGCCTGCGGCGGTTGCGCCCTGCAACACGTCGCGCCCGCGACCTACGCCGCCTGGAAAGGAGGCATCGTCGGGGCCGAACTCGCCCGCCACGGCCTCGGCGCCGTTCCCGTCCAGCCGATGCGGGTCCCCGAAGGCGGCGACGCGTCGGCCTTGCGCCGGCGGGTCGCGCTGGCCGCCCATCGGCAAGACGGGCAAACGCGGGTCGGCTTTCACGCCCGGGCGACGCGTCGGATCGTTGCCATCGACGAATGCCTGCTGCTGACGCCGGCGCTGAACCGCCTGATCGGCCCGCTCGCGGGCTTGATGGCCGGCGTGCTGGCGGAGGGCGAGCGGGGCCAGGCGGCGATGACCGAAACGATGAACGGCGTCGACGTCCTGCTCGCGTCGCCCCGGCGGCCGAAACCCGAGACCGTGGCGGCCCTCGCCGCCTTCGCCGCCGAGCATCGTCTCGCGCGGGTGTCCTGGCGCGTTTACCGGGGCCGTTTCGGCGCGGCGGTCAGGGATGATGATGACGACGACAGCGAAGACGCCGGTGTGGGCGGAACGGAAACCCTGATCCAGCGCGAACCGTGCCGCGTCGCCCTCGCCGGCCGGGCGGTCGATTTTCCGCCGGGCGGGTTCTTGCAGCCCAGTCCGTGGGGCGAGGCGACGTTGCAGCGTCTTGTCGTCGAGGGCGCGGGCGAGGCGCGTCGCGTCGCCGATCTGTTCGCCGGACTCGGCACGTTTTCTTTTGCCCTGGCGGACAAGGCCAAGCGGAAGGTCCATGCCGTCGAGGGCGACGCGGGCCTGATCCGCGCCCTGGAGGAATCCGCCAACCGCGCCGGCTTTTCCGGCAAGCTGACCGCCGAGGCGCGCAACCTCGAGCGCCGCCCGCTGCTCGGGACCGAACTGGCCGGCTTCGACGCCGTCGTCCTCAATCCGCCGCGCGCCGGCGCGCGCGCGCAATGCGCGGTGCTGGCGGAACCCCGGCCGGACGGTCCGGCGCGGCTGGTCATGGTTTCGTGCAATCCGGCGACGCTGGCCCGCGACGCGCGGATTCTCGTCGACGGCGGCTGGCGCTTCGAAGGCGCGGCGCCGGTGGATCAGTTTCTCTATTCCGCGCATCTCGAAGCGGTCGCGGTCTTCACCCGCCGGCCGACGCGGCGCCGGGTGAGCGAGCGCCGCGGCGGACGGCCGGACCTGCGGTTATAAGGGCCAGGTCCGCGATCCGCCGGAGCCGGCTCACGTTCCGGATGACGATGATGCGCCGCTCCAGGCCGACCAGGCCCTGCCGGCGCCAAAGGCCCAACTGCTTGTTGACGCTTTCGCGCGACACGCCGATCAAGGCGCCCAATTCCCGCTGCGAGAGATTGAGATCGATGCGAACGGCTCCCCCCGGCGCCGGCTTGCCGTGCTGATCGACCAGGCCGAGCAGACTCTTGGCGAGGCGCGGGGCGAGACCCAGCGCCGAATCCTCGAATTTCTGGCCGGCGCGGCGAAGCCTGGCGCACAACGCGGCCATCAGGCGGATCGCGATGGCGGGATGATCGATCAGGAACGGGATGAAATCGCGGCGGTCGATGAGCAAAATCTCGCAAGCGTCGATGGCGGTGGCGTCGACGGAACGCTCCTGGCCGTCGAGCAGGGCGATTTCGCCGAAGATTTCGCCGGGGTTGACGATGCTGAGGGCCAGCTCCTTGCCGCCGGCGGCCAGCGCGCTCAGCTTCACGTGGCCCGACAGGATCGCGACCATGCCGCCGCCGGCGTCGCCCTTGCGCCAGACGACCTGGCGCGGCTTGCAGCGTTTCAGTTGCGCCAGCGCCAGAACCTTGTCCAATTCGTCGTTGCTCAAGTTGCCGAACAGGAAATTCCCGGCGATCAGGGCGCGTTTCGATTCCCAGCTTTTCTGCGCCACGACGTCACCCGTTCCTTGCGTCTTTTAGCATTCTCTAATCTTAGCGGAATTCGGACGAAGTGTGAACCGCTTCACAATGGTTCGTTTTGCTTTGCGCTATGGTTTGGATGCGGCGCACACGCGCCGCCAGGGAGGAGAGAGAGCGGTCATGGCAAACGGAACCATCGCGGCGAGCGCCTCGGGAACGGGAATCGGCGCGCTTGATTATCTGTCCGAGAACATCCGCGCCGGGGGGCGCGATCCCAAGCGGGTTCTGATCGGATTTCTCCTAGCCTGGGTCGCGTTCGCGCTGATCTTGTGGGTTGCGCCGGCGCCCAAGGGCCTGTCCAAGGAAGGCATGGCGGTGCTGGCCATCGTCGTCTGGGCGAGCATGATGTGGGTCTCGGAGGCCATGCCGGTCGGCATCACCGGCATGGGGGTGCCGCTGCTCTTGATCCTCACCCACGCGCTGCCGTGGGACAAAGGCCAGCCCCCGTTGCGCGACGCGCTCGCCGGATTCTCGGGCCACGTCGTCTGGCTTTGCCTGTTCGCCTTCATGGTCGCGGCGGTCATGCAGCTCTTGAAGCTGGATCGGCGCATCGCGCTCGCCATTCTCGATTGGATCAAGGCGACCAACGTCGGCCGGGTTATCTGGGGCTTCTTCGTCGTCAACATCGCGCTGTCGTTCATGATTCCGGCGGCGAACGCCCGGGCGGCGACGGTGCTGCCGGTCATCAACGGCATTTGCGACCTGATGGGCGATTCCGAGCGCGAAAAGGACGCCAAGAAGGCGATCGTGATCCAGGCGATGGTTTACGGCTCGATGATCTGCGGCGTGTTCATCATGACCGCGCACCTGCCGAACCTGATCATGATCGACCTGTTCGCCAAGAACAACTTCTCCATCAGCTACCTGCAATGGGCGCTGCTGCAATTCCCCTATCTCGGCATGTTCGCGCTGACCCAGATGTGGGTCCGCCACCATTTCAAGACCGGCGGGATCGAAATCGCCGGCGGGCACGAGCGCATCCGCAAGATGCACAAGGATTTAGGCCCGATGAGCCGGGCTGAATGGACCCTGATGCTGATGTTCGTGGTCGTCGGGATCATGTTCGTCCTCGGCCGCGGCAGCCCGATCTACGAACTGCATCGCTTCCAACTCGGCATCATCGGCCTGATCGGGATGCTGATCTTGTTCATTCCCGGCCTGTTCCCGTTCACTTGGCGCCAGGTGCAGACCAACACCATGTGGGGAACGTTCCTGCTCCTGGGCGGGGCGCTGACCATGACCGGCGCCATGACCAAGTCGGGATTGGCCAAGTGGTTCGCCGACGGCATTTATGGAACGGTCGTCGGCCTGCCGTGGTGGGGGGTGCTGCTGGTCTTGATGCTGGGCACCCATGTCATCCGCATCGGCATGTTGTCGAACGTCGCGGCGATCGCCATGCTGGCGCCGATCGTCTTCGCCATGGCGCCAAAGCTGGATTTGCATCCGGTCGCGCTGACGCTGCTGGTCTGCGACACCGACACCTTCGCCTATCTGCTGCCGACCCAAATCACGGCGGCGGTCATCGCCTACGGCACCGACAAGTTCTCGACCACCGATTACGCCCGCGTCGGGTGGCTATCCATCCTGATCGCCATCGCCTACGGGATCGTGGTCATGGCGCCGTGGTACGCGCTGCTCGGCATGCCGGTGTGGAATGCCAAGGCGCCGTGGCCGTTCTGATCCGCTGGCCGCATTGCGAGGAGTGACCGGATGAAAAAAATGACCGACGGCGAGCTGAGAAAGAAACTCGGCGACTACGTCGCGCCCAAGGGCCTGTACGCCAAGACCAAGGACATGCCGTTCGTGGGCCGGGTGTCGTGCAACGTCGAAAAGATCGTCGCCGGGTCGTGGCAGGAAATCGTCATCGATTACGAACTGGGCGCCTCGGGCATGGCCGACGGCTCATGGTTCAAGGTGACGTTCAAATTCTATTCCGACTGGGCGCTGTTCCAGACCTCGGACCCCAAGGCCGCCAACTACGTTTCCGCCGAATACCACGCCGGCGCGCTGGTCGAGGGGCAAAGCCCGGCCACGGTCCAGGCGCTGAAGGTGCGCTTCGACCAGAAGGGGCACGAACGCCCGTTCCAGAAGGCGATCATCGTCGATACCTTCGACGGTTATCTCAAGGCCGGCGACCATATCGTCATTCGGCTCGGCGACCGGCGCTTCGGCGGGTCGGGGACGCGGGTGCAGACCTTCGTCGAGGAGAATTTCCGCTTCCGCTGCTACGTCGATCCGCTGGGCACGTCGCGCTTCGCCGCCGTCAACCCCGACTTGATCGTCCAGGTCGTGCCGGGCGTGCCGGCGCAGCTGCAATGGGCCGGCTCGCGCATCGTCCGGGCGGGCGAGAAATTCCCGCTCCGCCTGCGCGCCGAGGACGAATGGGGCAACGCCTGCTGGGACTCGCCCGAGGAGGTGGCAATCGAGGCGACGCTGGACGGCCAGCCGGCCTACGCGAAAAAGGCCAAGCTCGCGGGCAAGGGCTGGGCGGTGCTCAAGCTCGACGACCTGCCGACCGCGAAACCGGGCGAACTGGCCGTCACCGCGCGCCTGCCGGCGCATCCCTGGGTCAAGCCGCGGACGTTCTACGTGACGCTCGACAAGGGATTCGCCGCGCCGCGCGTCTATTATTGCGACCTGCACGTCCATTCCGAGGACACCATCGGCACCAATTCCACCACCTACAACCTGACCTACGGCCGCGACGTGTCCGGCCTCGACGTGCTCGCCTTCGCCCACAACGACTTCAACATCACCACCGAGCGCTGGAAGAAAACCGTCGAATTGATCCGCGACATCAACGAGGACGGCCGGTTCGTCGCTTTTCCCGGCACCGAATGGTGCGGCTCATCGTGCGCCGGCGGCGATCACAACGTCGTCTTCCTGCACGACGGCGAGCCGGAATTTCCTTATCTGAAAACCGGCGAGCACGTGCGCTCGGTGGAATGGAACGAGGACATGCGCTCGGCCCAGGTCGAGCCCGGCGCCTGGCCGTTGGAGGAACTGTGGGCGGCCTACGCCCGCGACCCCGAGGGGCACCTCCTGATCCCCCACATCGGCGGGCGGCGCTGCATCCTCGATTGGCATTATCCGGCGCTGGAACGGTTGATCGAGATCGGCTCCAGCTGGGGCCACTTCGGCTGGCTCTACCAGGAGGCGATGGAACGCGGCTACAAGA
>CAYIQU010000051.1:0-8142 GCA_964365645.1 uncultured Hyphomicrobiales bacterium
TTCGATCACGCCTGGGCCGATGCCTATGCCCGCGCCGGCGGGCGGTATTATCCGAAGCTGCTCTCGGCGGTGCCGTTCACGCCCGTGACCGGACCCCGGCTTCTGGTCGCGGCTGAAACGGACCCGGCGCGCGCCGCCGTGCTGCGCGCCGCGCTGGCCGGCGCGCTGGCCCGCCTCACCGAACAGGCGGGCGTTTCCTCGCTGCACGTCAATTTCCCGACCGAGGCCGACGCGACGGCACTGGCCGACGCCGGATACCTGCCCCGGCTCGGCATCCAGTATCACTGGGACAACGACGGCTACAGGACCTTCGACGATTTTCTCGCCCGGCTGTCCTCGCGCAAGCGCAAGGCGATCCGCAAGGAGCGCGCGGCGGTGGCGGAAACGGACATAACCCATCGCGTTCTCACGGGAACCGCCCTCAGCGAGAACCATTGGGACGCTTTTTACGCCTTCTACCGCGACACCGCCGCCCGCAAATGGGGCGGCGGCTACCTGACGCGGTCGTTTTTCTCGCTCTTGGGCGAGCGCATGGCCGAGCGCGTGGTTCTGATCGTCGCCGAACACGGCGGTCGGATCGTCGCGGGCGCGCTGAACCTGATCGGCGGCGATGCCCTCTACGGTCGCCATTGGGGCTGCGCCGAGAGCTTTCGTTTCCTGCATTTCGAGACGTGCTATTATCAGGCGATCGAGTTCGCCATTGCCCGGGGACTCGCCCGCGTCGAGGCCGGGGCGCAAGGCGAACACAAGATCCAGCGCGGCTATCGGCCGGTTCTCACCCGCAGCGCGCATTGGGTCCGGGACCCGCGCTTCCGCGCGATCCTGGAGCGCCACCTGAACGGCGAACGGGCCGCGACGATGGCGGACATCGCCGGCCTGGCGGAGCTTTCCCCGTATCGCCACGCCTGATCGGAGGGTATCCTTCGATTTCCCCATCGAAGGATCGGACCCCCGCCATGGACGACATTCTGGATCGCCTGCAGGCCCGCCTGCGCGAGGCCGAGACCGAGTTCGACCGCGAATACGCCCGCCAGCGCGAGCAGATCGGCGCGGATTTCGACCGGCATCGCCTGCGCCTGGAACGCGCCGTGCTCGAACAGCAGCGCCAGTTCCGCCGCGGCTTGGCCGCCTTCTTCGGCAGCGCCCCGATCCTGTTCATCATCACCGCGCCGGCGATCTACGCGATGCTGATCCCGATCGGACTGCTCGACTTGGCGCTGTTCCTTTTTCAGTCCGTCTGTTTCCCGGTCTACGGCCTCAAGAAGGTCCGGCGCGGCGATTTCATCGCCTGGGACCGCCATCATCTCGGCTATCTCAATTTCGTCGAGAAGCTGAACTGCGATTATTGCGGCTACGCCACCGGCGTGATCGCCTACGCCCGCGAGGTCGGCAGCCGGATCGAGGCCTATTGGTGCCCGATCAAGCACGTCCTGCCGGTCAAGCCGCCGCATCCCCGTTATTACGATTTCCTCGAATACGGCGACGCCGAAGGATTCCGCCGCCGCCAGGACGCCCGCGACCAAGATAAGCCTAGCCCTTGAGTCGCTGGACCTTTCGCTCGACCGCGTGGATGGCCCCGGTGTAATCCGCGCCGCGGCGCCAATGATCGAGAACCTCGTTGGCCGCCTCGATCGTGAACCCGTCGTAATAGTCGAGAATCGAGGACAGCTGGCGACAGATGGCGCTGGTCGTCGCGGCGCGCATTTTCTGGGCGAGCGCGAAGATGCCGGTGAAGGCGACGCGGCCGATGCCCGCGCCGCGGCAGGCGATCGCCAGGCCCTTGCCGTCCCTCTCGAACAGCATTCGCCCGACCAAGTGCTCGCCGAGAGCGACCATCCGGCCGAACATGGCGACGAACAAGGGGACCTCGCCTTCGCGCAAGGCGACGATCAGCATATCGGCGTTCAGCTGGCCCTCGCGGTGCATGAGCGTCTTTAGTTCGGCCGCGACGTCCCGGTGGGATCGTTTCTCCTCCGCGACCTTCTTGACCTCGTTCATCACCACCTGGCCGATCAAATCGTCGGTGATCCGGCGGTCGAGGTTGAATTTCTCGATAATGCGGTCGCGCAACACCGTCGAGACCCAGAAAAACATCCGCAAGGCGAGCGCGGAATCGAGATCGTCGCGATCCAGGATCGGTTCGCGGTAGGCCACGACCTTCCGCGACCGCTCGACCAGGTCCTTCAGGGTGTCCGGGAAAATCTCCGCCGACTTGTTGCGCAACAGGGCGACAACCACTTCCTCGTCGTCGGTTTTGGCGAGCGCGGCGGACACCTGCCCGCTCAAGGACGGCCGGCCGACGATGGCGAGGCGGTGCTCGATGGTCCGGTCGCGGATGACCTGGATCAGGTCGGGATCGTCGAGGACGCCGGATTTGGCGAGTACCGGAAAGGCGACGTCGATGTCGTCATTGGCCAGGGCGCGGATCAGGTCGCGCGGCGCGTCGTGCTGCGCGGCGAGGACGGCGGCGATGTCGCGCCGGACCGCGATCTCGATGTCGACGATCAGCTTGTGCAGGATGTCGTAGGCAAGCGCGCGCTCGCCCGTGCCGAGGAACAACTCGGGCCGGGCAAACATGCCGACGACGCCGCGGGCGAGTTCGGAACGGCTTTTGCGCGTTCCTTCCCGCGCCAACGCCTGAAGGGCGGCGGCTTCGGTCTGCTTATTCACGTCGAAGTCGGCCATGATCGAAAATCCGTTCCTGTCCCGCTATCATATCCCGATATGTGGGGACCCCGCGCCGAGCGCGAACAAGAAAGCGCCTGTCGAATAACACCCTGTTGTGTGTGGCTTCGATTCGCTGTGATGGCAATCACAGGGGGCGATGAATCTCCCGAATATCCGTCTGTTCGCTCGTAATACACTGATTTTGCTTACAGGATTATGATCAAGGCGAATGCCTTATCCGATGCCGCCGGGCCTGGAATGGACCAGGCACGAAAACCGCCTCGTCTCGCGCGGGACTCCATTAACCCGATTTTAACCATGCCGGATACATTCTGGCCCCCATGGCCCTCTTTCTTTTCCCCGCGCGAAGGCGTACCGCCGTCCTGGGCGCGGCGGTGCTTGCCGCAAAGGCCGCGTGATGCCGCAATACAAGAAGCCCATCGAAACCGAATGGCGCGCCTACGCCGAACAAGCCATTCCGTTCGACGCCTCCGACGAGCAGCGCATCGAATGCCGGAGAGCCTTCTACGCCGGCGCCACGGCCCTTGTGCGCGCGTTCGGCAAGCTGGGGCCGGGCGTCGATCCGATCAAGGCTTACCTCGCCGTGTTCAAGGGCGCCACCGACGAGCTCCAGCGGTTCATCGAGGAAGGCAAGCCCGGCAGGGCATGACGATGCCATGAAATCCATCGACCGGTCCGACGCTCGTACCCCGCGGACTTGCGCGCGTCGCCCGCGCGCCGTCGTCCCGGGCGCGGCCGCCGCGTTCATCGTGTTGCTGACGGCCGCCCTTCTCGTCCGCGCGCCGGCGGCGTCGGCGCAGGCGACCGAATGCGCGCGCCTTCTGCCCGGGCCGACCGGCGAAACCCTGGTCAATCAATGCAACGTCTGCCGGGTGGTATCGTTGCTGCGCAGCCGGACCGGAAACGCCAACCCAACCCAACGCAGCTTCAACGTCTATCCCGGGATTCCCGTCGCCGTGCCGTTCAAGGGGTCGGGCCGCTCACGGATCGTTTCCGACACGCCGTGCGAAGGCGCGCCGGGCGCCCCGGTCAATATCGTCAATCCCAAGGCCGAAGCCGCGCCCTCGCCCGAATCGATTTGCGTCAATCTCTACCGCGCCGGCGGCCAGATCCTGATGCTGAACGCCTGCGAGGCTTGCCGCCAGGTGACGGTCGCGCGCACCGGCCAAGGCGGCGGCGAGGCGCGCGTCAACTATACCCTCAACGGCAAAAGCCGGATGCCGCTGGACCCCTTGGGCGCGGCGTCGGCCCGCCTGGTCGGCGAGGCCCGCTGCGCCGGGTAGAGAATCAGCCTTCCAGTTCCGCGATCATCCGGTTAGCGGTGCGCACCCGCCCCGACATGATCAAGCAGAGGTTGGACAAAATCTTGAGCGCGATTTGCGGGTGTTCCCGTTTCAGCGCGGCGAAATCCTCGGCCTTGATGCAATACCCCGCTGCTTCGGTGGCGGCGACGATGCCGGCGGCACGGGGTTTTTCGTCGAGCACCGCCATTTCCCCGAAAACCGAACCGGGGGTGAGCGTATCCACCCGCTTGCCCCGTTCGCCGCCGGGCACACGGATCAGAACATCGGCGCGGCCCTTGGTCAGCAGATAAACGGCCTCACCCCGGTCGCCTTCGGCGAAAATCGCCTCGCCCCGTCGCCAATTCAACCGCTTCGATTTGCGGCGTAGAATCCGGATATCCCGCGCCTCGAACCCCCGGAACACGCCGGCGACCGCGCGGCGTTCCAGCATATCCCGCATTCCGCCGTGGCCGTCGCCGCCGAGAATCCGGTTTTCGCATTCGCCCAACGCGGCGTCGGTATCGGGAAACACATGGTCCGTCCCGATCGTCCGCAACACGCCCAACTGCTCAAGGGTCAGCCATACTTTCCGGATGCGGCTATGCTGGCGACGCTCCTCCCCGGAAAAGTCGGATCGGCCGCGGCGTTTCTCCCGCATGAGATAGCCGAAGGCGACGAACACCCCGGCGCCGGACACGCGCCGATACAGGTTTTCCAAGGTCCGCGCGCCCGTCGCGTCGATCTCGGTCACCCGCTTCATGTCGAGGATCACGTAACGCGCGCCGTCCGCCACCAGCCGATCGGTCTCGGTTTCCAGCTGATCGGCGCTGTTGAAGAAGATCGGCCCTTCCAGCTCCAGGACGGCGATTTTATTGCCCTGTTGAGCCAGGGTTTCCATGCCGCGCCGGTCGCGCTGGCGTCGCGAATGGACGTGCGCCCCGCGATAGACGCGGCGAATCAGGGACCGACTCAATCGCGCGATCATCACCACGACCGCGATCAGGATGCCGACCGCGAGGGCGGCGACCAGGCCCAAGACCACCGCCGCCGCGACAACCACCAGAACGACACCGAGTTCGGCCAGGATGTCGCGGTTGCTCCGGCCGCCGGCGCTGGCGAGATCGCGGATACGCGCGAGCGTCCATTTGTCCAGCAATTCGAAACCGATGATCAGCAACAGCCCGCCAACGACGGACTTAGGCAGGTAGTCGAGCGCGCCGGGAAACATCAGCACCAACGTCAACAAAATAAGAGCGCTGGCGATGGGCGCCAACCGCGACCGTCCCCCAGCCTTGAAGCTGACGGCGGTCCGCGCCGGCGTTCCGGCGCCGATCAGGCCGCCGGTCGCGGCGACCAGAATGTTGGCCATGCCGTGAACGGCCAGTTCGCGGTTGGCGTTGGATCGTCTCAGCGTCAGCCCGTCCAGAAACAAGACGCCGAGCAGGGTATCGAGCGATGCCAGAACCGCCAGCGACACCGCGCCGATGAGCAGGGTCCACAGAACGGGGTGGCCGAAGGCGGCGTTCAAGCCCGAGCCGCCGCCATCGAAAGCCGAGCGGACTTGCGCCAACGGCGCGAATAGCACCGATCCGATGGCGTCGAGTGCCCCGATGGTACCGCCGAATGCGGCTGGGCCGAACAACGGCACGAGCGCGTGGTGCAAAAGAACGCCCGTGAAAAAAGCGAAGAACATGCCGGGCAGTTTCGGCCAGCGGCGGGGAAGGAACCAAGCGACGGCGGCCGTCGCGCCGCCAACCGCAATCGCGCCCGCGAGCGGCCGAACGCCCTGTCCCAATGTTTCAAGAACGGCGCCGCCGGCGGGAATGTCGAGAAATGTGCGCGCCTGGCCCAGGATCAACATCAGCCCCGAGCCGCTCACGATCCCCGCGATCACCGGATAGGGGATGAATTTAATCAAGGTGCCGAGACGGAAGATTCCGAACAGAAACTGAAAGACGCCCGCCAAGGCGAGCATGACGAAAACGGCGGCGATGGCGGCCTTGCCGGCGAACGGCGAACCGGGCGCGGCGAACTGCGCCAAGGCCCCCGAGACCACCAGCACCATGGTCACGCGCGGCCCCGAGATCATCCCGCTCACCCCACCCAGCAGCGGCACGAACAGGCCGACGCAAATGGCGCCGAGAATCCCCGCGAGCGCGCCTTCGGCGGCGAATTGCGGTCCCAAAGGCGCGAAGGCGGCGATACCGAGACCCAACGTGTAGGGCAGCCCGATCATCGCCGCGTTGAATCCGCCGACGAGGTCCCCTGCCGCCGACGCGGGCCAGAAGGACCTCCAGCGGGCGGTTTTCGAGATCGTTTCGCTCATTATTTTGCACAAGCGCGACACGAGCGGCCGAGCTTATTCCCCCTCAATCCCTCAGCACGATTACGGCTTCTCCGCCGCTTCCGCGTCGAGGCCGTCATCTTAGAAATATCGATGCGTTTGACAAGATCGCCCTTGCTTGGCGGTCTACACCGAAGCGTTCCACGCCGCCATGGCCTCCGTCACCGGAATTTCCTTGAATGGACCGCGCTTTCCCGGCGCGAGCCCGTCCACGAACGCGGGGAAAGCGGTTTCCACATGGGCGGGAATCCCCGATTCGGCGGCGACGGGCCGCACCAAGCCGCGCGCCGCGACGTGCGGATAGGCGGCGACCTCGGCGTAGGCGAGAACCGGGTGATAGCAGCAATCCGCGCCGCCCAGCCGCGCGTCCCAATCGGCCCGCGTCCGGACGGCGAATAACGCCGCCACCTCGGCGATCAGGGCGGTTTGCGGCAGAGGCTCGTTCCGGCGCGCGATCCAATCGGGCCGATCGACGGCCGCGCAAAAGTTCTTCCAGAAAATCGGTTCGATGGCGCCCAGGCTGACGAATTTTCCGTCCTGGGTGCGATAGACGCGGTAATAGGCCGCGCCGCCGTTCAACACCGCGCCCGCGCGCGTCACGCTTTCCCCCGCGCCCGCCGCCGTCAGGCCCCACGCCTGCCACGCCAGCGCGGTTTCGGCGAGGCTCACGTCCACGAACGCGCCCTTGCCGGTTCGCGCCCGGCCCATCAGCGCGCCCAGCGCGCCGAGCGCCGCCTGCATCGCCGCGGCGTGGTCGGCGACCGGCGGCCAGGTCATCGCGGGAGCGTCCTCGGTTCCGCTTGCCGCCAGCGCGCCGGTCATGGCGAGATAGTTGAGATCGTGCCCGGCGGCGTCCTTCAGCGGCCCCGTCTGCCCATAGCCCGACAAGGCCACGTGAACGAGGCGGGGATTGAGGGCGCGCAGGCGATCCGGCCCGAGACCGATTTTCGCCAGCCGCCCGGGCCGGAACGATTCGATGAGCACGTCGGCCGCCGCGACCAGGCGCTCGAACGCCCGCTTGCCGTCCGTCGATTTGAGGTCGAGCCGGACGACTTTCTTGCCCGCGTTGATCGCGGCGTAATAGGGCGAAACGCCTTTGACCGCTTTTCCCGTCACCGGATCGAGGCCGCGCAACGGATCCCCGGCCGGCGATTCGATCTTCACCACGTCGGCGCCCATGTCGGCGAGCATTTGCGCCGCCGCCGGCCCCGGCAGGTATTGGCCGAGATCGAGGACGCGAATGCCGGAAAGCCAGGAGTTTAGCATGAAGTCCCGCCGCGTTTCTTAGGGGGATAGCGGCCGGATCACTCCACCAGCGCCGGCAGCTTGCCGCCACGGCGCTTGGCCGGCAGGTTGCGCCCCGTCGGATCGGGGTAATCGAAGACGAGCTTGCCCGCGTCTTCGCGCACCAGGACGACGCCGCCGTGCGCCAGCCGGCCGAACAGCAGGTCGTCGGCGAGCGGCTTCTTGACGTGTTCCTGGATCACCCGGGCGAGCGGGCGCGCACCGTACTGGCGATCATAGCCGGTTTTCGCCAGCCAGGCCCGCGCGCCCTCGGTGATTTCCAGGATGACACCGTGTTCCTCCAACTGGAGTTCCAACTCCAAGATGAACTTATCGACCACCCGGGCGACCACCTCGGGCGGCAAGTGGCCGAAGCCGATGATGGCGTCGAGGCGATTGCGGAATTCCGGCGAGAAGGCGCGCTCGATCGCCTCCTTGTCGTCGCCGATGCGATCTTCCCGCTCGAAGCCGATCGGCGCTTTCGCCATGTCGGCGGCGCCGGCGTTGGTGGTCATGATCAAGATGACGTTGCGGAAGTTGATG
>CAYIQU010000052.1:0-8133 GCA_964365645.1 uncultured Hyphomicrobiales bacterium
TGGCGTGTCGAAGTAGACCTCGTCGCCCCAGGTGCGGGCCTTGGACGCGAACGGCGCGGCTTTCCAGAGGGCGTCCGCGGTCGGCGTATTCTTCAGTTGGGCGCGGATGACGATTCCGCCGACGGTGATCTTGAGGGTGCGCATGAGACTTTTCTCTATTGCAGGGTCGGTTTCCGTTCGTCGTCCGGCGCGGCTTCGGGCAGCGGCGCCGGGCCGGCGTGATGATGGACCATGCGCCAGGCGCCGTCCTCCCGCACGAAGACATTGGTGGCGATCAACGTGCCGTTGGGCAGGATTTCGTGGCAGGTCACCCACGCGGCGTCCTTGATCGGGAAGACGACGGGATGAACCGCGCGGATGGTCGCGGGTCCCGCGCCCAGGATGTCGCGCCAGCTAGCCATGATGGCGGCGCGGTCCGTCAGTGCCGTTTGGCCCGGATGAATGCACGAAACCGGCGCGCGCCGGGCCCACAGCGCGTCCATGGCGGCCGGATCGCCGTCGGCGAAGGCCGCGTAAAATGCGTCGTTGGCGAACAAGATGGCGGGTTGGGTGGCGGAAGGATCGGGCATGGCGGGTCGATGTTACCCGCCGGCGAGGGGGAAAGTCAGCTTCCGATCTCGACCAGGGCCTTGTAGACCGCGCGCACGTCCTTCTCGGAAAGTCCGGTTTGCTTCGCCACCGCGCGGATGATGCCCGCCGCCGGGCGCTTAGGCAGGGCGGCCAAGCCGCTTTTTCCCAGCACCTCGACCAGGTCGAGCGAGGTCTTGAGCGGGCCGGAATGGCTTCGGTCAGGCGGGGTCCAGCGCATCGAGGCGAGCAAAGGGTCCAAATCGTGATAAATCATGGTGGCCTCCGTCGGGTCCGACGCCCGTGTCCAAGGAAACGCAAGCGCCATGCCAGGATTGCTTTGGGGGGTCGGCCGCCTTCGGGGCTGGAAAAGGGGCGTTGGATCGCGGGAGCAACGATTTCGCGTTCCGGGAGCTTTGCATTTCGCGAACCGTTTTGCGGAACGTCCCGGCGGGAGTAGAGTGCGGGCGATGACGGGGGCGGCGTTGACGATTTTCCACATATGCCGGCGGGACGAATGGGACGCCGCCCGCGTCGCCGGCCGTTACGGCGGCTCCTCCCAGGACGCCGCCGACGGGTTCATCCATTTCTCGACCGCCGAACAGGTTGTCGCCAGCGCGGCCAAACACCGGGCGGGGCAGACGGGCCTGGTTCTGGTCGAAGTCGCGGCGGACGCTCTCGGCCCGGCGCTGAAATGGGAACCGTCGCGGGATGGAAAGCTGTTTCCGCACCTTTACGGGGCGCTGCCCTTGTCGGCGGTGGCGCGGGCGGTCGATCTGCCCCTCGGGGCCGATGGGCGTCACGTTTTCCCCGGCGACATGGCGAAGGCCGTTCCATGAACCTCTACGATCTTTTCCGCCCGCTGGTTTTCGCCCTCGATCCCGAGACGGCGCACCGGGCCGCGATGGCGGCGCTTCGCCTGGGCCTGGTCGGCGGCGGCGGAACGGACGATCCGATCCTGGCGACGCGGGTGTGGGGGCTCGATTTTTCCAATCCCATCGGCATCGCCGCCGGTTTCGACAAGAACGCGGAAGCGCCCGACGCGATCCTGCGTTCAGGCTTCGGCTTCGCCGAGGTCGGCACCGTCACGCCCAAGCCGCAGGCGGGCAATCCCCGGCCGAGGCTGTTTCGTCTCGCCGCCGACGGCGCGGTCGTCAATCGGATGGGCTTCAACAACGAAGGGCTTGACGCGGTCGCGACCCGGCTCGCCAAGCGGCCCCGGATCGGCGTCGTCGGCGCCAACATCGGCAAGAACAAGGACAGCGCCGATGCCGTCGCCGATTACGCGACGGGCGCGGCGGCGCTGGCGCCGATGGCCGATTATCTGGTGGTCAACGTCTCCTCGCCCAACACGCCGGGTTTGCGCGCGTTGCAAGGCCGCGAACCGCTGGCCCAATTGCTGCGCGCGGTGAAGGCGGCGCGCGACGGCGCGGTCAAGGAGACGATCAAGCCGCCGCTTCTGGTCAAGATCGCCCCCGATCTCGCGGAAGAGGATTTGCTCGACATCGCCGAGGTCGCCGCCACCGTTCCGGTGGACGGCTTGATCGCCACCAACACCACCATTGCCCGCCCGGCTTCGCTCAAGGACCCGCGCCGGGGAGAAAGCGGCGGCTTGAGCGGCCGGCCGCTGTTCGAGCCTTCGACCCGGGTGCTGGGGCGGCTCTATAAATTGACCGGCGGGAAAATTCCGCTGATCGGGGTCGGCGGGGTGGGCAGCGGCGCGGATGCGTATGCGAAAATCCGCGCCGGGGCATCCTTGGTGCAGCTCTATACCGCGCTCGTCTACGGAGGACCCGGCCTGATCGGCACGATCAAGCACGACCTGGCCCAATGCCTGCGCCGGGACGGCTTTTCATCCCTCGCCGCGGCGGTCGGCGCCGATCATCGCTAGCAGGCCGTCGGCCGCGCGAAAAGCAAGCGGGGCCAGCATCACCAGAAACACCATCCGCGCGAAGTGGTGCACCGACACGAACGCCGTGTCGATGCCGAGCGACAGGCTGATCAAGGTCATTTCCGCCAATCCGCCGGGGGCGAAGGCGAGGATCAGCGTGGTGAAAGGCAGGCCGGTCAATCGTTCCAGAATCAGCGCCGCGCCGACGGCCAGCGCCAGCATCGCTATCGTCACGCCCGCGCCGAGGGCCATGGTGCCGAACACCCGGCGCACGTCGAAGCCGACGAAGCGGGCGCCGATGCCCGCGCCGAGGACGATCTGGGCGATATTGACGATTTCGGCGGGTGGGCTGGCCCGCGTGAAGCCGGCCAGATGCACCGCCGCCGACAGGATCATGGGGCCGATCAGCGGCGCGGCGGGCAGGCGCAACGCTCGGCCGGCGACGAAGCCGACGACGGCGCAGGCGGCCAGGATGGCCGCATCATCCAAGGCAAGATCGGCGAAAACGCCGAGTCCCCGGATCGCGCCGGGAACGTATCCCTGGAACAGGCGAAACCAGAGCGGGATCAGCAAGACGGTGATGAGAATGCGCACGCTGTGGACCAGCGACATGGCGCGCTCGTCTCCGCCCAGCCGGCCGCCGAGGAAGACCATCTCGCTGAACCCGCCCGGCGCGGCGGCGAAAAACGCGGCCGCCGGATTGAAGCCGCGGGCGCGGGCGAGAATCGGCGCGCCGACGGCCATAACCAGGGCGGTGTAAAGCAGGAGGCCGATCAAACTCGGCCACCAGCGGGCGAAGCCGGCGGCGACCTCGGGCGTGAAGGTGCTGCCCAGCATGGTGCCCAGCACGGCGATCATCAGCGAGCGCAACGGCGACGGAATCCGCAAGGGCGCGCCGGCCAGCGCGGCGACCGTGGTCGCGCACATGGCGCCGACCATCCAGGGCAAGGGCATGTTCAGCGTGGCGAAGGCCCAGCCGCCCGCCGCGCCGACGGCGAGCGCGAGCGAAAACCCGCCGAGATAGGCCCGAGTCGGCAACGTCACGGTTGGAACTGCTCCCGGATGATGCGCTCTTCCAGGGCGTGTTCCGGGTCGAACAGCAAGACGGCCGTCCGCGAACGGTCCTCGCGCACGGTGACGCGAACGACGTTGCGGATTTCGGTGAAGTCGGCCGCCGCGCTGACCGTTCGTTCGTCTGCGTCGAGAACTTCGAACTCGACCGTCGCGGTGCGCGGCAGCAGGGCGCCGCGCCAGCGGCGCGGCCGGAACGGGCTGATCGGCGTCAGCGCCAGCAGATCGGCGCCGATGGGAATGATCGGCCCGTGCGCCGAAAGATTGTAGGCCGAGCTTCCCGCCGGGGTCGCCACCAGCACGCCATCGCAGATCAACTCCGGCAGGCGAACGATGCCGTCGATGCTGATCCGGATCTTGGCGGCCATGCGCGTTTCGCGCAGCAACGAGACCTCGTTGACGGCGATGCCGTCATGCCGGGTGCCGTTCAGATCGACGGCGTTCATGCGCAACGGGTTCAATTCGACCGGTTTCGCGCGGGCGATGCGCTCGGGCAAGTCGTCCTCGGCGTAGGCGTTCATCAGGAATCCGATCGATCCCCGGTTCATGCCGTAGATGGGCACGCCCCCGCCCATGAACCGGTGCAGCGTGCGCAGCATCAGGCCGTCGCCGCCCAGCGCGACGATCACGCCGGCTTTCTCCGGGGCGGCATTGCCGTAGCGCTGGGTGAGGCGTTTCAGCGCCTCCTCGGCTTCCGTGTTGGGCGCGGCGACGAAGGCGAGGGCGGGGGAGGACATGGACGAAAGGCCGCTGTCGGGGATGGGGCGGGACGAAGGACCCTCAGTATACCCGCGCGCCCCGGCCGTGCCAGGGGGCGGAGCGGCCGTTCGGCAAGGCGTTCAGCGCCGGCTCACGGAGCGATGGGCGGGAAACCGGCAGCGAACGGTGGTGCCGGCGCCGGGCTGGCTTTCCAGCGTCATCTCGCCCCCATGAAGTTCGACCAAGGCCTTCGTCAGCGGCAGGCCGAGTCCCGTGCCGGCGTGTTGGCGCGACTGGGCGCTGGCCACCTGGCCGAACGGTGCCAGCACGAGGGGGATATCCTGCGCCGAGATGCCGATACCGGTGTCCATGACCGACAGAACGATGCCGCCCGTCTCGTCCACGGCCACCTTGATGTCGACCCGGCCGCCCTTGGGCGTGAACTTCACGGCGTTGGAAATCAGGTTGAGCAGAATCTGCGCGACGCGGCGACGATCGGCGCGCAACGCCGGCAACTCGGGGGCCAGCGAAACCGAGAGAATCACGCCCGACGCCGTGGCTCTGTCGGCGATCAGGGGGCGAACGCTTTCGATCGCGCCTGCGACCTCGAACACCTCGTCTTCAAGTTCGAGCGCGCCCGCCTCGATCTTCGAGGCGTCCAGAATATCGCTGATGATCGCCAGCAGGTGCCGGCCGGCCCCGTTGATGTGATCGGCGTACTCCCGATAATGGGGATCGCCCAGCTTGCCGAAGGTTTCCATCCGCAGGATATCGGAAAAACCGATCACGGCGTTCAGCGGCGTGCGCAATTCGTGGCTGACGATGGCCAGGAACTTGGATTTTGCGCTGCTGGCGTCCTCGGCCATCAGGGCGGTCTGGCGCAGGGACTCGTTGGTTTGGGTGAGCGCTTCTTGCGCTTGGGCGAGCGGCGCCAGGGCCAGCCGGCGCACCGCCAGCCATGCCGCCAGGGAGACGACGACGCCGAAACCGAAAACGCCCAGGGCGTAGGTCAAGTTGATCGTGCGGAGTCGCTCGTGAAACGGCTGGGAATCGGACACCAGGGTCAGGGTCAAGACCGGCTTTTCGTCGTGGCGGACGACGTATTCGACCCTGATGGGATCGACCGCCGGGGTCGTCCGCCGGAAGTCGGCGACCATGAACCCATTGGCGGCGACGGCGCGCAGTTCGGCGATGACGGAATTGTCCCGCCCCCATTGATTCAAGAATTGCTCGATATCCTGGTAACGGCCCTTGGCGAGGGATTCCCGGCTGAATTGCCCGATCAGCAGCAAACTTTGTTCCATCTGATAGATGGCTTCGTCGCGGTCGTGGGCGGTCTCCTCGGCGGTACGAAAAATCATCGCGGCGGCCAGGAACACGGCGACGACGGCGGTGATGCCGAGGAACGCCGCCAGGTTCAACCGGCGCCAGTCCCGCGATGAAGAGGGCGCGCCGGTCACCGGGTATTCTCGCGACCCAGGCGTTCGATGACGCGCCGCAGGATGTCGTAATCGGAATCCTCGGCCGAAATGAATCCGGTCAAGTCCGGCTGGATGGAAGTAAGAATGCCGCGTTTGGCCGGATCGGCGCCAAGAGCGAGAAGGGTGGTCCGGATTTTGGCTCTGAGATCGGCGGGCAGGGTGCGGGTCGCGACTAAAGGATGATCGGGGATGGGCGGCGAAACCGCGATCGAGCGCAAGCCCCGCGCGCGGTATTCCTCGTAGATGTCCCCCTTGACCGCGCCGGCGGCGAAATCGCCGGACAGAACGCCGAGCGCCACGTTCCGATGGCCGCCGAGGAAAGGATGGCGGGTGAGATCGTCCAGTTTCACGCCCGCTTCCAGCAGCATGTAATACGGCACCAGATGGCTCATGGTCGATTGGGGATCGCCGAAGGCGAACGAACGGCCGCGCACGTCGGCCAGGGTTTTGAGGTCGCTTGTTTCGGCGACGACGATATGGCCGTGGAAAGTCGGGGTGCCGCCGGTCTCCTGCCGGGCGAGAAGAAAGAACTCCCGGCCGTAGGTTTTGACGAGGGTTACGTACGTGGCGGGGCCGATATAGGCGATATCGACGGAATGGGTGCCGACGCGTTTGATATGGGCGGAATAATCGGAAGAAACGGAAATCTCGAATCGTCGTCCGGTTGCCCCCTCCAGATGGCGCGCGAGCGGCGCGAAGCGGCGCTCGATTTCGAGGGCCGGCAGATAGGGATGAACGGCGAGAACGAGGGGTTTCGATTCTTGGGCGGCGGCGGAAGACGGGAGCAGCCCAAGCCCCACCCCTGCCGCGACGGCGGCCATGGCGGCCGCGATCCACAGCCACCGGTTGCCCCCGCCCGTTCGGGTGGACGACGTCATCGAAGCTCCCTCACATGCGGCCCTGCCGGTTCTTGGTTGCTGGCGGAAGCCTCACTCCTCACGCACATTATCGTATTCTAGTTTCCCCGCGCCGGACAATACGCGCGTGGAAACCCGGAGAGCCTTGGAATAATTATAGAAAGCAGCCCGTTTTCTCTTGGCCCCTGGGTTCGGCTATCCTTGCGCGGGGGCAGCCGATGGGGCGGCTTCAAGGAGGAACCATGGACACACACGGCACCAAGCCGGCGCGGATCATCCCCGCGCTCGGCCCGCTTTACGATGCGCTCGCCCCCTATGTGTATCCGCTGGTTCGAGTGACCGCTGGCGTCATGCTCATCCCGCATGGATGGGTGAAACTTGTCAGCGGCAGTCCCGCCGGCCTCGCCCAAGGCTTGGCCAAGATGGGACTGGAACCGGCCTATCCGCTCGCGGTCTACATCGGCGTTCTGGAACTGGTTGGCGGCGCGATGCTGGCGGCCGGATTGTTGACGCGCGTCGTCGCCGTGCAGGTGGTCGGCTTCATGGCCATCGCCGCGTTCAAGGCGCACTGGGGGAACGGGTTCTTCTGGGCCGCGCGCGGCTACGAGTATCCCCTGTTCTGGGGCTTGATCGCGTTCGCCATCCTCATTCGCGGCGGCGGCGCGTTGTCCCTGGACCGCAGGATCGGACGGGAATTCTAGGCTTCAGCCGCCGAGGGGAAACGAAATCCGGCGGCGTCAGCCGCCGGTGACGCTCATGTGGCGCGGAACGGCGGGCTTGGCCCGCTCGATGACGAAGTCGTGGCCCTTGGGCTTGCGGGCGATGGCGGCGTCGATGGCGGCATCCAGCAACTCGTCGGTTTCCGCGGCGCGCAAGGGCGCGCGCAAATCGGCGGCGTCATCCTGGCCCAGGCACATGAACAGCGTGCCGGTGCAGGTGACGCGCACCCGGTTGCAGCTTTCGCAGAAGTTATGGCTGAGCGGGGTGATGAAGCCGAGCCTTTGCCCGGTTTCCTTGATCCGCACGTAGCGCGCCGGGCCGCCGGTGCGGTCGGGAATATCAATCAGCGTCCAGCGCGCGGCCAGCATCCGGCGGACCTCGGAGAGCGGCAGGTAGTGCTCGGCGCGGTGATGATCGACCTCGCCCATGGGCATGGTTTCGATCAGGGTCAAATCGAAGCCTTCGCGGCCGCACCACTCCAACATGCGGTCGTATTCGCCGTCGTTGACGCCCTTCAGCGCCACGGCGTTGATCTTGATGGCGAGGCCCGAGGCCTTGGCGGCGGCGAGGCCGTCGAGAACCACGCTCAATTGGCCGCGGCGGGTGATGGCCGCGAACTTGTCGGGATCGAGGGTATCGACCGAGACGTTGATGCGCTTGACGCCGCACGCCGCCAACTCGCCCGCGTACTTGGCCAACTGGCTGCCGTTGGTGGTGAGAGTCAATTCGTCCAGGGTACCGTCGTGCAGATGGCGGGACAGATCGCGGACCAGGCTCATGACGTTGCGCCGGACCAAAGGCTCGCCGCCGGTGAGCCGGATCATGCGCACGCCCTTGCGGATGAAGG
>CAYIQU010000053.1:0-8123 GCA_964365645.1 uncultured Hyphomicrobiales bacterium
AGCTCATCAAGGCCATGAACGTGATCCAGTCGCAGAGCACGTCGAACCCGAGCTCCATCAGCCAAGCGGCCAGCGTCGCCGCCCTGAACGGGCCGGTGGACTTCCTCGCCCGCAACAACGAGGTCTTCAAGCAGCGCCGCGATCTGGTGGTCGCCATGCTCAATCAGGCGAAGGGCCTGTCCTGCCCCAACCCGGAAGGCGCGTTCTACGTCTATCCGTCGTGCCGTGGCGCCATCGGCAAGAAGACGCCGGCGGGCAAGATCATCAATGGCGACGGCGATTTCGTCACCGCGCTGTTGGACGCCGAGGGCGTGGCCGCGGTGCAGGGCGAGGCGTTCGGCCTGTCACCCCATTTCCGCATTTCGTACGCGACCTCGACCGAAGCCCTGGAAGAGGCGTGCCGGCGAATCCAAAGGTTCTGCGCGTCGTTGACGTGACATTGACCGCGGTCAAAAACGGCTGAAAAAGGGGCGCTTCAGGGGCGCCCCTTTTCTCTTGGACTCGCGCAAGCACAGGTCTACCCTTTTCCTTCGAGGCGGTTCGGTCCCGGCCGAGCCCGCCCTTAATGCCCGCCTCGGCCGGGCCGCCCCGTCGCAGCCATAAGGCGCGGGCCGTCTTCCTTGCATCCTTCGGCTCGCCCGCAACACCGGGAGGGACCATGCCCAAGAAGCCATCCAGCCCCAGGGTCGCCGCCCTGGTCGGGCCGTATTTGAGCGGCAAGACCGCCCTTCTCGAAAGCATCCTGTTCCATTGCGGCGCCATTCCGCGCAAGGGATCGCGCCGTGAAGGCTCCACGGTCGGCGACGCCGCGCCAGAATCCCGGGCGCGCGGTTCGGGCACCGAGATCAACATCGCCGGCGCCGACTATTTGGGCGAATCCTGGACCTTTCTCGACTGTCCCGGCTCGATCGAGCTGCTGCAGGAATCGGAAAGCGCCTTGATGGTCGCCGACGCCGCCGTGGTGGTGTGCGAACCCGACGCCGGCCGGGCGATGACGCTGGCGCCGCTGCTGCGGTTCCTCGACGATCTCGACATTCCCCATGTTCTGTTCGTCAACAAGATGGACACGGCCGCCGGCAGCGTGCGCGAAACGCTGGCCGCCTTGCAGGAATTCTCCCGCCATCCGCTGGTGCTGCGCGAAATCCCGATCCGCGAGGGCGGCAAGGTCGTCGGCCACGTCGACCTGGTCAGCGAGCGCGCCTTTCGCTGGACGCCGGGCAAGCCGTCGGAACTGATCCAGATTCCGGACCAACTGAAGAACCAGGAGCACCAGGCCCGCGCCGAGATGCTGGAGATGCTGGCCGATTTCGACGACAAGCTGCTGGAACAACTGCTGGAAGACGTGATCCCGCCGCCCGAGGCCATCTACGGCACCCTGACCAAGGACTTGCGCGAAAGCAAGGTGGTGCCGGTCTTCTTCGGCTCGGCCGAGCGCGACCACGGCGTGCGCCGGCTGTTGAAGGCGCTGCGCCATGAAACGCCCGGGGCGGATGACTTGGCGGCCGGCGCGGCGGCGCGCCTCGGCGTCGGGGCGCTGATGAACGGCGGCCCGGCGGCGGTCGTCTTCAAGACCCTGCACGCGGGCCACACCGGCAAGCTGTCGTTCGCGCGCGTCTTCGGCGGCGACATCGCCGAGGGCGCGACGGTGGGCGGCGTCCGCGTCGGCGGACTGTTGCGCGTGCCCGGCGGCCGGCAGGAGAAAACACCCAAGGCGGCGGCGGGCGCGGTCGTCGCGTTGGCCCGCACCGATGGCCCGGCCACCGGCCAATGCCTGGCCGGGGCGGGCGTCAGGGCCGTGCCCAACTGGCCGGCGACGCTGGCGCCCTTGTTCGCCATGGCCATCCACGCCGACAAGCGCGAGGACGACGTCAAGCTGACCGGCGCGCTGGCGAAGCTGATCGAGGAAGACCCCTCGCTGTCCTTCGGCCCCAACCCCGACACCGGCGAGTTCCTGCTCTGGGGCCAGGGCGAGATGCACCTGCAGATCGCGCTGGACCGCCTCAAGCAGCGCCTGCACGTCTCGGTCAAGGCCAAGCGGCCGCAAGTTCCCTACAAGGAAACCATCCGCAAAAGCATCAAGCAGCACGCCCGCCACAAGAAGCAATCCGGCGGCCACGGCGAATTCGGCGACATTCACGTCGAGATCAAGCCGTTGCCGCGCGGGTCGGGCTTCGCCTTCGACAACTCGATCACCGGCGGCAGCGTGCCCAAGCAATACATCCCGGCGGTGGAGACGGGCGTGCGCGAGGCGCTGGCGCGCGGGCCGTTCGGGTTTCCCGTGGTCGATCTCGCCGTGACCTTGACCGACGGCCAGTACCACAACGTCGACAGTTCCGACATGGCCTTCAAAAAGGCCGCCGGACTCGCCCTGCGCGAGGGCCTGCCCGCCTGCCAGCCGGTGCTGCTGGAGCCCATCTGCCACGTCGAGATCGCGATCCCGGCCGAGTTCACCTCCAAGGCGCAGCGGCTGGTGTCGGGCCGGCGCGGCCATATCCTGGGTTTCGACGCCAAGCCCGATTGGAAAGGCTGGGATCAGGTGACGGCGCTGCTGCCCCAAGCCGAGATGCACGACTTGATCGTCGAATTGCGCTCGGCGACATTGGGCGTCGGCACGTTCGCCTGGCGATTCGACCATTTGCAGGAGCTATCGGGCAAGCAAGCCGATCAGGTCATTACCGAACGCCAACACGCGACCGCCGCGCAGTAGACGGCGGCGGAGAAGCGACGACGCCTCGGCGCGCGGGAACGTCGTTTTGCGATGCGAGGGGGAAAGTCGACCATGCGCCACGACGGCCACCCACGGAAGATCGAGCCGGTCAAGCCCGCCTCGCTCATTATCGACGCCGTGCGCATGGGAGGGCGAATCTTGTGGTGGGCCGTGGTTCTCGGCCTGGTTCTTTCCGCCCTGTTCGCCGTTTCCGCCCCGGGCGAAATCGACTGGACCGCCTTGGCGGCGCGCGGGCTGATCATCGGGGTCGCGTTGACGGCGGGGATCGTCATCATCGCGCTGTTGCTGCCCGACGGATTGCACCGGAAATAGACGCGGCTTCCGCGTCAGCGCCCCGGCTTTTCGACCAAAGTGACGTTGAGAATTTGCTGGGCGGCGATGGTTTCGCCCTGTTTTTTGCGCCGCTCGCTGCCCTTGTAGCTGGCCAGGGCCTGCCGGCGGCGATCGGGGCCGAAATAGGTCTTGGTTTTGATGAACGGCCGATTGTGCTCGATGATCGCGCGGATGCGGGAGAACAGTTTCTTGGCGGAAACGGGCTTGGCCAGGAATTCGTTGACGCCTGTGTCGCGGGCTTCCGTGACCCGGTTCATTTCCGTGTATCCGGTCAGCATGATGATCGGAACGTAGGGATTCGGGCTGTCCTTGCCGGTGCGGACCAGGCGCACGAAATCGAGCCCGTCGAGGGGCTGCATCACCCAATCGCAAATGATGATATCGGCGGCGAAGTGCCGCAGCACCTTGAAGGCGTCGGCGCCGTCGGCCGCTTCCATCGCTTCGCGCACGCCGAGCGTCGCCAGGATCGTCTTGATCAACATGCTCATGTGCTTGTTGTCCTCGACGATCAGGAAGTTGACGCGTTCGATATTGTATTCCTTGCGTTGCAACGGCATTCCCTCAACTCGAAGGAGGCGGACCCTACCGGTCTTGCCTGACGGCATCCTTCGGTTCGTGCTTTGTTATACCGGCTATTCCTCGGGGATAGGCGTCCCCTCCGCCCGAACCGGAAAAAACCCAAAAAAAAGCCAGGCCCGAAGGCCTGGCGAGTTTAAACAGGGAGGCTTCACGTCTGGGAGACGTAAGGGGCCGGAAAACCGGTCCCTTTTTCCGGGCATTGCGCCCGGAAGGCGTACCCGGACCCACAGGGGCCGGGAATTCGAGGGTGCCGCAACGCGTCTCTCGTTTTGCGCCGCAACATCATGGGTCGTGAATATACGTGATGATCCGCGGATATCTAACGATAATTAATCAACCCAGATATGCGTTCACAGCATAACAAACACGGAACATTGTGGGTCAGTCATGCGTTGAGAGCCTGTCTCAACTTATCTTGTTGATTTTCAATAACGAAAAGAACAACGGGGCGTTGCCCCCTGACCGGCTTCGGCAACCGAAAAATCACTCCCGGACGCCGGCGAACCCATGGATGCCCTTGGCCGCCTGGAGCTTGGCCACCAGCCAATCGCGGAACACGGCGATTCGCTTGGAAGCCTTCAGCTCCTCGGGATAAACGAAAAACATCTCGACCGAAGGCCCTTTCGTTTCGGGCAGCACCTCGACCAGATTGGTCGATTCGTGACTCATGTATTCGGGCAACGCGCCGATGCCCAATCCGCTCTGGACCGCGCGGAAGATGCCGTAGACGCTGTTCACCTTGAGAATCGCGCGGCGGCCCTGGCCGGACGGCTTGCCGGCGGCTAGCAGCCAATTCAGGTTCGCCACCGGCGGCTGGGCGTCCTCGCCGTAAACGACGATCCGGTGGCTGTCGAGGTCCTGGGGCGTTTTCGGCATCCCGTATTCCTTCAGGTAATCGGGGGTGGCGTAGACGCCGTAGCGCATGGTCATGATGTGGCGCTGGATCAAGTCGGCCTGGCGCGGCCGGGTCAGGCGGATGGCGACGTCGGCCTCGCGCATGGACAGGTCCAACTCGCTGTCGGCAAGGATCAGCGACACGTCGATGTCGGGATACAGCGACAGGAATTCCTTCAGCCGGGGCGTCAACCACACCGAGCCGAACGCGACCGTGGTCGTCACTTTCAGCGCGCCCTCGGGCTTCTCGCGGGCTTCCGCGATCATCGCCTCGGTCATGGCGAGCTTGGCGAAGATTTCGTGCGCGGCGCGGAAAAGGATCTCTCCTTGCTCGGTCAGGATCAGCCCGCGAGCATGCCGATGGAACAGCGGCACGGTGAGGGTTTCCTCCAGCGCGCCGATCTGGCGGCTGACCGCCGACTGGCTCAAGTTCAGCTTTTCCCCGGCGTGGGTAAAACTGCCGGCCTCGGCCACCGCATGGAAAATGCGGAGCTTGTCCCAATCCATCCGCGTCGTGCCGCGAGGCGTCGCTAGGGGCATGGTCGTCTCCCGTTGGACCGCATCATTTCGCGATCGTCATTCCGCCGCCCGGATCGCCGTGCCGGCGTGAGCGATGAAGTGCCCGGCTTCGATCGCGCTTATGCATCCGGTCCCGGCGGCCGTCACCGCTTGGCGAAACAGGCGATCCTGCACGTCGCCGGCGGCGAAAACGCCGGGAATATTGGTTTCGGTGCTGCCCGGACGCGTGACGACGTAACCTTCGTCGTCGAGCTTGAGCTGGCCTTTGAAAATATCGGTGTTGGGCTTGTGGCCGATGGCGACGAACAATCCATCCACGCTCAACGTCGAGACCGCCCCGGTCTTGACGTTGCGCAGCGTCAAGGACGCCAACGTCGCCGGCGAGCCGGAACCGGTCGCTTCCTCCACCACCGTATCCCAGATGACCGAGACCTTGGGATTGGCGAACAGGCGATCTTGCATGATCTTTTCGGCGCGCAACGAATCGCGCCGATGAATCAAAATGACCTTGGCCGCGTGGTTGGTGAGATAGATCGCTTCCTCGACCGCCGTGTTGCCGCCGCCCGCCACCGCGACCTGACGGCCGCGAAAGAAGAACCCGTCGCAGGTGGCGCACGCCGAGACGCCGAAGCCGCGCAGCGCTTCCTCGCCCGGAATGCCGAGCCAGCGGGCCGACGCGCCGGTCGCCACGATCAAAACGTCGCCGACATAGGTGTCGCCGGAATCGCCCACGCACGCGAACGGCCGGCGCGACAGGTCCGCCTTGACGATGACGTCTTGGACGATGCGCGCGCCGACGTGTTCGGCCTGCTTCTGCATCTGCTCCATCAGCCACGGCCCCTGAATGGGCTCGGCGAACCCGGGATAGTTTTCGACGTCGGAGGTAATGGTCATCTGCCCGCCCGGCTGCATCCCCGCGACCAACAGGGGCTTGAGCCCGGCGCGGGCGGCATAGATCGCCGCCGTGAACCCCGCGGGGCCGGAACCGACGATGAGAACGGGAACGGAGTGGATGGCGGCCATTAAAGAACTCCGAGAACGAGAAAAACGGAAACCCCGGAGACGGACCCGCCCCCGGGGTCCTAAGATAAAACGCCTTTTGGGCCATGCAAGCTGCGCATGGCTAGGAAGAGCATCTTTTCCCTGCCGCATGGGGCTTGTAATTTTATTGCGTCGGGGAAACCCAGCCTGTAATACAGCTGCCCATGGCCCAGAAAGTGAAACTCGACCGCGTCGACAGGCGCATTCTCGCCGATCTCCAGGCCGATGGGCGGATGACCAACGTCGATCTCGCCAAGCGGGCGGGAATTTCCGCGCCGCCGTGCCTGCGCCGGGTCCGGGCGCTGGAGGAAGCGGGCTTGATCCGGGGCTATCACGCCGAGGTCGAGCCCAAGGCGCTGGGCTATCACGTGACGGTCTTCGCCCAGGTCGGGCTGGCCTCGCAGGCCGAACACGACCTGGAAACCTTCGAGAAAACGATCCGAAGCTGGCCCGAGGTGCGCGAGTGCCACATGCTGGCGGGCGAGGCGGACTTTTTGCTGAAGATCGTCGCGCGCGACTGGGAGGACTATCAGCGATTCCTCACCACCCAGTTGACCCCGGCGGCGAACGTCACCCACGTCAAGTCGGCGCTGTCGATCCGCGCCAGCAAGCACGAACCGGGCGTGCCGATCGTCGTCGAGGGGGCGTGAGTCCTTTCTGATCCCTTCCGCCCTACGGCCTTCCTCGTCGAAGGGCCTTCGCGGAATTCAAAAACAGGATGCCATGGCGTTCCCTCGCCCGCGACAGCGGGCTTGCGCGCGCCGAGCGCACAACGCGAGTGAGGGGCCACCGGGTTCGGCCCTTGGCCGACCCGGCGACACGCTTGCGCGCCCGGGCGGCTCAGCGATAGCTGACCTTGACCACTTCGTAGGCTTTCGAGCCGCGCGGGGTCGTGACCTCGACGGTATCGCCGATGGTCTTGCCGATCAGCGCGCGGCCCAAGGGCGAGGTGACGGAGATGCGCCCCTTGGCGATGTCGGCTTCGTGGCTGCCGACCAGGCGGTAATTGGATTCCTCGTCGGTATCCATGTCGGCCAGCATCACCGTCGCGCCGAAGCGGACGATATCGCCGGAAAACTTGGAGGTGTCGATCGCCTCGGCGCGCGAAATAATGGCATCCAGTTCCGCCAGGCGGCCTTCGATGAATCCCTGGCGTTCGCGGGCGGCGTGATACTCGGCGTTCTCGGAAAGGTCGCCGTGCTCGCGCGCCTCGGCGATCGCCCGGATCACCGCCGGACGTTCGTCGTTCTTGAGCCGGCGCCGCTCGTCTTCGAGCTGCGCCAGCCCCTCGGGCGTCATCGGAATTTTGTCCATCGGTCGGAAGGCGCCTGTTCGTGTTTTTCCTTGGGGGAGGCTCGGGTCAAAGTATAACCGCCGAGCGGCGGTCGTCAGCTTTTTTCTAGGGGGATTCCCGCGCGGCCCCGACGGGGGCCGGATTCCCCCACTCCGCCGCGGCGGCGCCGGAACGCTCAAGTCTTTCCGGCGGCGTAGTCCTGCAAGGGGCGGACATCGAGGGCGCGGCGCGTCAGCCCCTCGATCGCCGCGACCGCGGCTTCCGCCCCGGCCATGGTGGTGTAATGGGGAACGTTGTTGAGCAACGCCTCGCGCCGGATGGAGAAGCTGTCGGCGACCGCCTGGGCGCCTTCGCTGGTGTTGATGACCAGGTGAACCCCGCCGTCCTTGATGGCGTCGACGCAGTGCGGCCGGCCCTCGGTCACCTTGTTGACCGCGCTCACGGGGATTCCGGCGGCGGCCAGCTCGCGCTGGGTTCCCGACGTGGCCATCAGCTTGAAGCCGAGCCCGGCCAACCGGCGGGCCAGCGGCGCGACGATTTTCTTGTCGCGGTCCTTGACCGACATGAAGACGGTGCCCGCCTGGGGCAGCCGCGCGCCGGCGCCCAATTGCGACTTGGCGAAGGCGAGCGGGAAGTCGACGTCGAGGCCCATGACCTCGCCGGTCGATTTCATCTCGGGTCCCAGGATCACGTCCACGCCGGGGAAGCGGGCGAAGGGGAACACCGCCTCCTTGA
>CAYIQU010000054.1:0-7995 GCA_964365645.1 uncultured Hyphomicrobiales bacterium
GGGGGTTTTGGGCAACGCGGCGGGCTCGGTGGGTATCCAAGGCAAGCCGTCAGGCGAAGTGGGGGCCTCGGGCGTGGCGGGCAGCCACGGCAAGCCGGCGGGCGAAGCGGGGGGTTCGGGCGTTTCGGGCGCGGGCGGAATCATCGGCATCACGGCAGGTTCGGCGGGCGACGGCGGCGCTTCCGGCTGCGGCGGAATCATCGGCATCGCCGCGGGCTCAGGCGCGGCGCCGGGCGGCGCTTCCGGTTGCGGCGGCACGACGGGGGCGGCCGCCGGCGCATAAGGCCCGGCCGGAACGTCGTCGGGCGCGGTGATGCCGGGAACGATCGGCGAGGCCAAGGCCGCCAGCATCGGCATCGGTTCGATGCGCACGATCCCGCCCGCGATTCCGCCGAAGGCATAGGGGATCATGGTGTCGGAATACTCGTAGCGTCCGTCGCGGGCGGCGATGAAGCGCACCTCCGCCGCTTCGCCCGGCGAGACGCGGATGCCCGACGGGCAGGTCGTGGATTGGGGTCCATCGGGGCCGGAAACGACGGAATGGATGTAGACCGCCTCGAAGAAGTCCGCCGATTGCAGGCGCCGCGATTGGCGGTCGCGGTTCTCGACGCGCATGACGTAGGGGCGGCCTTGCATAAGCCGGATCAAGGTCGGATCGAATTCGCCGTGACGGATGTACACCACGATTTTGCGCGCGGCGTCCCAGTCGACTTGATCGAAGACGCCGGGCGGCACCGTGTCGCAGCCGGCGAACGGCGAGGGAATCATCTCGACCTTGGCGCAGGCGGCCACTACCGCCGCCAGTCCCATAACCATCGCTCGCCGGATCGTCATGCGCCAATCCCGTCGTCGCCGAATGCCGTCGCCCGAAGCCCGCTTTTCCTTTAGCCGCCAAACGGTTAACAAAGCCTCAAGGGGCCTCATTCCCGGGGGATTCCGCCCAGGGCGGCGTCAGGCGGGGCGTTGTCGGGAAGGATGGTCCGTGCCACGCTTCGGCCCCATGACCAATCCCGCGACCGGCCCCATCGCGTATTGCGCGTTTTCCCTCGACCGGGCGGGCGTCCGGCGCCGAGACGCGGCCTTTCTCGCCGCCCTGCGGGACGATCCCGCGACCCGGCTGGTGCCCGTTTGGCGGGGGCGCAACCTGATCCATCCGGGCGAGGTTCCCCGCGCCGCCCGGCCGTCGGGGCCGGCGGCGGCGGCGCTGTGGGTCCTGGGCGACGAGGCGATTTTTCTCGGCACCGACGACAAGGGGGCCTGGATCGCCCTCGATCTGTCCGAGCGGGAGGAGGCGGACGTTGTTTCCTCGGTCGCGGCGCACGCGCCCGGCGCGGCGTTTCTCGACTTGCGCCAGGCGAGCCCGCTGCTGGCGGCCGATGAGGCCGCCGTGCTCGCCGCCGCGCGCGGGTTCGCGCACTGGCATCGTTCGAGCCGTTTTTGCGGCGCGTGCGGCGCGCCGACCGTCAGCCGCGACGGCGGGCACGCGCGCCGCTGCACCGACGATCGATGCGGCCGCGATCATTTTCCGCGCACCGATCCGGCGGTGATCATGCTGGTGACGATCCCCGCGCCCCCGGGCCGGCCCGAGGACGGGCGCTGCCTGTTGGCGCGCCAGCCGCGGTGGCCGGACGGGCTTTATTCGGCGTTGGCCGGATTCGTCGAGCCGGGCGAAAGCCTCGAGGCCGCCGTGCGGCGCGAGGCGATGGAGGAAGTCGGCCTGACGCTGGCGGACGTCGCCTATCGCGCGTCGCAGCCGTGGCCGTTCCCGTCGTCGCTGATGGTGGGATTCCGCGCCGAGGCGGCGGGCGATCGGATCCGCCGCGACGAGACCGAGCTGGCCGACGCCCGCTGGTTCACCCGCGCCGAATTAAAGGCGCTGCCGCGCGAGGACTTGCGGCTTTCGCGGGTCGACTCGATCGCGCGGTTCTTGATCGACGAATGGCTGGCGGAAGAGGGCTGAGCGCTTTCTACGCCGCCCAGCTTGGGCGCGCGGCGAGTCCGTCGAACCAACGGGCGATCTCGGCGTAGGGTTCCAGCGAGAATCGAACCCGCTGCGCGGTTTCGATAATGGTGCCGAGGGCGATGTCGGCGATGGAAAAGCGCTCGCCGAGAATCCACGCTCGCCCCTTGAGGTGATGATCGAGAACCGCGGCATGGCGGGCGAGATCGCGCATGTATTCCTCGACCCGTCCCATGTCGGGCGATTCTTTCATAAGCCTCGGCTTGATGAGAACCTCGAAGACGATTCCCCGGCCCAGGGGCTCGAAATGGGTCGCGCTCCAGAACATCCAGCGCAGCATGTCGGCGCGTTCGGCCAAGGCGCCGGGGACCAGGCCGGCTTCGGGATTTTCGCAGGCGAGTTCGTACAGAATCGCCGCCGATTCCCAAAGATGCCGGCCGTCCTTGACGACCACCGGCACCCGGCCGTTGGGATTCAGGGCGAGAAAGTCGGGCGCGCGGTGTTCGCCCTTGGCGAAATCGACTTCGATTTTGCGGAGGGGCAACCCCAGCTCGGACGCCAGCACGCGCACGCGCTTGGCGAAGGGGGAGACGGGATGGTTGTAGAGATCGATCACGGCGATTCTCCTCGGGCCGGGTCGGCGCCTTTAGTGGGTTGCAAATAACAACTCACTATTCATAGCGCGGTAAGTTCGAAATTGCAACCGAGTGGGGCGAGGGAGTAGACTGAGCGGCGACATGAGCCGGAAACCCGCACCGAAAAGCACATTCGACCGGTCCCGTTGCCCGGTGGCGGTGACGTTGGACACGCTGGGCGACAAGTGGTCGCTGGTCGTGATTCGGGACCTGTTTTTCGGCAAGCGGAAATTCTCCGAATTCCTCGCTTCGCCCGAGGGAATCAAGCGCAACATCCTGACCGAACGATTGCGCCGATTGGAACGCGCGGCGGTCGTCGCGCGGGTCCGCTATCAGCGGCGGCCCGACCGGTACGAATACCGGCTGACCCGCAAGGGGGCCGATCTGCTGCCGGTTCTGCAGGCGATCGTCGGCTGGGCGGGGGCGAACGTGCCGGGCGTCTGGACGCCGCCGGCCGAAATGCTCGCCGCGCGGCCGGAACGGTTCTATCCGTCCGAGGGAAAAAAGCCGGCGCGCAATGCAAGCCGGAAACGCGCGAAAGCCTGACGGAGTTCCGTCCGGTTTTTATTTCCCGGCGGCGCGCTTTTCCATCTTCAGGCGATAGGGGTGCGCCGGATAGACGCCCAGGATCCGCACCTCGTGGGTGTAGAAGGCGAGTTCCTCGAACGCCAACTTGACGTTGCGGCTTTCGGGGTGGCCCTCGATGTCGGCGTAGAACTGCGCCGCGACGAAGTCGCCGCTGACGTAGCTTTCCAGCCGGGTCATGTTGACGTTGTTGGTGGCGAAGCCGCCCAGCGCCTTGAACAGCGCGGCGGGCACGTTGCGCACCCGGAAAATGAAGCTGGTGATGATGGTCGCGCCGTCCGTCGGCGGCACGCGCGGCTCCTTCGCCATGACGATGAAGCGGGTGGTGTTGTGGGCGGCGTCCTCGATGTTCGCCTTCAGCGATTTGAGGCCGTAGATGCCGGCCGCCAGTTCCGACGCGATCGCGGCTTGGGTCGGATCGCCCATCTCGGCGACGTGCTTCGCCGCGCCGGCGGTATCCTCGCAGACGATGGGTTTCAGGCGCAGCGCGCGGATCAGCTTGCGGCACTGATTGAGCGCGTGCACGTGGCTGTGGACGCGGGTGACGTCGGCAAGCTTCGCCGATTTCAGCCCGAGCAGGTGATGGTTCACCCGCTGGAAATGCTCGGCGACGATGTGCAGGCCCGAATCGGGCAGCAGGTGATGAATGTCGGCGACGCGGCCGGCGACCGAGTTCTCGATGGGGATCATCGCCAGGTGCGCGCGCTCCCGCGCGACGGCGGCGAAGGCGTCCTCGAAGGTCGGGCACGGCAGCGTCGTCATCGCCGGATAGGCGCCGCGGCAGGCGAGATCGGAATAGGCGCCGGGCGCGCCCTGGAAGGCGATCATACCGCGATTCGATTTCGCTTTGGTCATCGCCGGCCGTCCTATGTCTTGCTTCGGCCGCGCGCGGCGAGAATCGTCCGCGCCCGCTCGAGGTCGGCGGGAGTATCGACACCGAGCGGAACGGTGTCAACGAGCCGGGCGTCGATGCGCATCCCGGCCTCCAGCGCGCGCAACTGTTCCAGCCGCTCGCGTTTCTCGAGAACGCCGGGGGCGAGCGCGACGAAACGCGCCAGGGCCTCGCGCCGGTAGGCGTAAAGACCGATGTGGTGATACAGCGGCCCCTCGCCCCAGGGGATCGTCGCCCGGCTGAAGTACAGCGCCCGCCCGGTGCGCCGCCCGGGGGCGAAGGCGACCGCGGCCTTGACCACGTTGGGGTCGGTCTTTTCCTCAGGGTCCGCGATTTCCGCGACCAGGGTGGCGATATCGACGGACGCGTCGCCGAGCGGTTCCAGCGCCGCGCGGATCGCGGCGGCCTCGATGGTCGGCAGATCGCCTTGAAGGTTGATGACCGCGTCGAACCGGCCGGCGGGATCGAACTGGGCCAGCGCGGCGTGAATCCGATCCGAGCCCGAGGGCAATTCGGGCGGCGTCAGCACCGCCTCGCCGCCGGCGGCGCGGACCGCGCCGGCGATCTCGGCCTCGGCGGCGGCGACCAGGACGGGACCGAGCGCGGCCTCCATCGCCCGGCGCCAGACGTGGACGATCATCGGCTCGCCCCGAAGGTCGGCCAGCGGCTTGTTGGGAAGCCGCGTCGAGGCCATGCGCGCGGGGATCACCACGACGGGGTGGCGCGGGGCGGAGCGGGAGGAATCGGAAGCCGGCATGGTTCGGCAGTCTAGCGCGGGAAAGGCCGCTTCGGACCATGGAAAAACGCCGCCGGCCCGGGTTGAACCGGCCCCCCGCCCAGGGGTAGAGTGCGCCCCTCGCCGGTTCGTCAAGGGAAATGCAGGCCATGATGTCGATCTTGGAAAAAATGGGCGCCGGGCTTCTTATCGCCGCCTGGCTGGTCTGGGGCACCAACATCCTGGGCAACATGCTCGTCGCGCCCAAGACCGCCGGCGTGGACAAGCTGCTTTTCGCCGAAACCAAGACCGCTGCCGCGCCCGCCGCCGCTCCTGCCGCCGCGACCGCCGCCCCGCAAGACTTCAAGACCCTGCTCGTCGCCGCCAAGGCCGACGACGGCGCCAAGGTGTTCCGCAAGTGCGCGTCCTGCCACGCCCCCGAAAAGGGCGCCAAGCACAAGGTCGGCCCGGGGCTGTGGGACGTGGTCGGACGGACCTCGGGCGCGGCCGCCGGATTCAATTATTCCGGCGCCATGGCCAAGCACGCCAAGGAATGGACGTTCGAGAGCCTCGACGGGTTCCTCAAATCGCCCAAAGACGCGGTTCCCGGCAACAAGATGACGTTCGCCGGCGTGCCCGACGCCGTCGAACGCGCCGCCGTGATCGCCTATTTGCGGACCTTGAGCGACCAGCCCAAGCCGCTGCCGTGAGCGTTCCGCCGCGCGAAACCGCTCTCGTTCCCGATTCTTTCATCGCGCTCGCGCACGAAATGGCGGACGCCGCCCGCGGCGTCGTGATGGCGCATTTCCGCACGGCGGCGCTGACCGTCGACGACAAGGAAGACCTCTCGCCGGTGACGATCGCCGACCGCGAGTGCGAGCGCGCCCTGCGCGCCCTGATCGTCCGCGACCATCCCGATCACGGCATCGTCGGCGAGGAATTGGGCAGCGAACGCACCGACGCCGAATGGGTCTGGGTGATCGATCCCATCGACGGCACCAAGGCGTTTGTCACCGGCAAGCCCTTGTTCGGCACCCTGATCGCGCTGCTGCATCGCGCATTCGATGCGCGCGGGGATTCGCCCGCGCGCCCGGTTTTAGGGATCATCGATCATCCGGCGCTGGACGTGCGCTACCTCGGGATCGACGGCCGACCCTCGACGCGCAACGGCCGGGACATTCGCGTCCGCGCCTGCCCGGCGCTGGATCGCGCCTGGCTGTACGCGACCACGCCCGAGATGTTCCGGCCGGGACCGGAGGCCGACGCCTTCGCCCGCCTGGCGAAAAAGGTCAAGCATCCGGTCTGGGGCGCGGAATGCATGGCCTACGGCCTGCTCGCCGAGGGGTTCGTCGATCTGGTCGTGGAAGCGACCATGAAGACGGTCGACTATCTGCCGCTGGTGGCCGTGGTCCAGGGCGCGGGCGGCGTCATCACCGACTGGCAGGGCCGGCTGCTCACCCTCGATTCGCCGGGCCAGGTGATCGCGGCGGGCGATCCGGCGCGGCATCGAGACGCGCTCGCGGTCTTGCGATAGCCCGGGCAAGCCGCCACAATCCCGCCTAGGATAAGACTCAGGGAGGGCGGAAAATCATGCGGGTCTTGTTCGCCGTCTTTGCCGTTCTCGCGCCGCTCGCGTTCGCCCCGCCGGCGGCGGCCGAACCCAAAACCCTCCGCGTTCACGGGCTCGCCATGCACGGCCAGCCCAAGTACGGCCCCGACTTCAAGCATTTCGACTACGCCAATCCCGACGCGCCCAAGGGCGGCGAGGCCAAGCTGTCGGCCATCGGCAGCTTCGACAGCTTCAATCCTTATATCCTCAAGGGAGATCCGGCCGCCGGCATCGGCGCGCTGATCGAAACGTTGCTGGTGAGTTCGGGCGACGAGGCCTTCAGCGAATACGGGCTTCTCGCCGAGACCATCGAAATCCCCGAGGATCGCTCCTGGGTCGCCTTCACGCTGCGCCGCGAGGCGCGCTGGCACGACGGCCGTCCGGTGACGGTCGACGACGTGATCTTCTCGCTCGATATTCTCAAGACCAAGGGCCATCCCTTCTACCGTTCGTATTTCAAGGACGTGGCGAAAGCCGAACCGATCGGCGAGCGGACGGTGAAATTCACGTTCGCGGACGGCGTCAACCGCGAGCTGCCCCTGATCGCCGGACAACTGCCCGTTCTGCCCAAGCACTGGTGGGCGACGCGGGACTTCGACAAGACGACCCTGGAGCCGCCCTTGGGCAGCGGGCCTTATCGCGTCAAGGCATTCGAGGCCGGCCGGTCCGTCACCTACGAGCGCGTTCCCGATTATTGGGGCCGGGACATCCCGGTTCGGCGCGGCACCTACAACGTCGACACGTTGCGCTACGACTATTACCGCGACGGTACCGTGGCGCTGGAGGCCTTCAAGGCCGGCGAATACGATTTCCGCATGGAAAACGTCGCCAAGGATTGGGCCACCGCCTACGACGCGCCGCCGGTGCGCGAGGGGCTGATCAAGAAGGCCGAGATCGAGAACGAGCGCCCCACGGGGATGCAGGCGTTCGCCTTCAACACCCGGCGCGAGGTCTTCAAGGACCGCCGCGTCCGCCAGGCGCTGATGTATGCCTTCGATTTCGAATGGACCAACCGGAATCTGTTCTACGGCCAGTACGTCCGCACGCGCAGCTATTTTTCCAATTCCGAACTGGCCTCCCATGGCCTGCCCCGGGGCGAGGAACTGAAAATCCTGGAAAAGTATCGCGGCCGCGTGCCCGACGAGGTCTTCGCCAAGGAATACATCCCGCCGGTCGCCGGCAACGACGAAGCCTTGCGCGCGAACTTGCGCGTCGCCCTCGATCTGTTGAAGGCGGCGGGCTGGGCCTTCAAGGACCGCAAGCTGGTGGACGGCAAGACCGGCAAGCCGTTCGCGTTCGAGATATTGCTCGCCCAGCCGACCTTCGAGCGCGTCGTGCTGCCCTTCGTGCGCAATCTCGAACGGCTCGGCATCGAGGCCCGCGTGCGCACCGTCGAGCCGGCGCAGTATCGCAAGCGGTCCGACGATTTCGATTTCGACATGGTCGTCGAATCCTTCGGCCAATCGCTGTCGCCGGGCAACGAGCAGCGCGACTTCTGGTCCTCGGCCGCCGCCGCCGTGCCCGGCAGCCGCAACACGATCGGCATCAAGGACCCGGTCGTCGACGAGCTGATCGAGCTGGTCATCGCCGCGCCCGACC
>CAYIQU010000055.1:0-7983 GCA_964365645.1 uncultured Hyphomicrobiales bacterium
GGCGATTTAAGGGCGCGCACGTCGTCGGCCGTTCGCGGCCGCGCGGCCTTGATCCGGCGACGGGTCTCGCCGCGCAGGTCCGCGCCCATCACCCCGATCAAGTCGCGCACCGCCGCGTGGATCAGCCGCCCACGATCGAGCCCGGGATGGTGCTTCCGGATCGCGGCGAAAATCGGGCCGACCAGCGGCACGTCCTTCAAATCCTCGAGGGTGAACAGCTCGGCGCGGAGTCCGTCCTCGATGTCGTGGTTGTTGTAGGCGATGTCGTCGGCGATGGCGGCGATTTGCGCCTCGGGTCCGGCGAAGGTGTCGAGGCCGAGATCGTGGACCTTGACGTATTCGGCGATGGCGCGCGGCAGCGGCTCTTTCGCGTTCTTTTTCTTGGCCCCCGGCCCGATCAGCGGGCCGTTGTGCTTGACCACGCCTTCGAGGGTTTCCCACGTGAGATTGAGTCCGTCGAATTTCGGATAGCGCTCTTCCAGCCGCGTGATGACGCGCAACGACTGCGCGTTGTGGTCGAAGCCGCCGTAGGGCGCCATGACTTCCTTCAGCGCGTCCTCGCCGGCGTGGCCGAAGGGCGGATGGCCCAAGTCGTGAGCAAGCGCCAGGGCCTCGGTCAAGTCCTCGTTCAAGCCCAGTTGGCGACTGACGGAGCGCGCGATTTGCGCCACTTCCAGGCTGTGGGTCAGGCGCGTGCGGAAAAAATCGCCCTCGTGGTTGACGAACACCTGGGTCTTGTATTCCAGGCGGCGGAACGCGCCGGAATGAACGATCCGGTCGCGGTCGCGCTGGAAACAGTCGCGGGTGCGGCTTTCCGGTTCCCGGTGGCGGCGGCCGCGACTGTGGGCGGGCGCGGAGGCGTATGGCGCGAGGGTCATGGGGCCGCAAACTACTCCCCCGCGCGCTCCCGCTCAAGGCATGGGCGCCCTTGGCCGATAAGCCCCGGCGGAGTAGCCTGCCGGCGGCGGGACCCGCCCCGCGACGGACGAGGAAACGGAGCCTTCGATGAAACGATTCTGGTGGCGTCATCAAACGTCGGTTTGCCGGTCCTGTACGGTCAAGGCCGGGATCGGCGCCCTGATCGGCATCGGTCTGATCGCCGTGCTGGGGGAATGGACAAAATTGCCCCTTTTGATCGCACCGTTCGGTTCGACTTGTGCGCTTCTGTTCCTGATTCCGGAAAGCCCCATGTCGCAGCCGGCCAACGTCATCGGCGGACATTTGATCACCTCGGTCGTCGCGCTGGCCGCCGACGCCGTCCTGCCGGGCACCTGGTGGGGCATCGCCTCGGCCGTCGGGATGGGCGTGGTCGCCATGGGCCTCGTGCGGTTGGTGCATCCGCCGGCGGGGGCCAATCCGATCATCGTCATGTATAGTCATCCGGGGGTGGATTTCGTATTTTTGCCCGTCCTCATCGGCGCGGTCGCGCTGGTCGGACTGGCCGTTCTTGTTCACCGCTTGCCGCCCCGGCCGGTCCCTTATCCGCTCCCGGTGAAACCATCCCCGCACGCTTGAGGATTTCCCCATGCTCTCCATCCCCCGCCTTTCGCTGGCCGACGCGCAAACCTTGATTGCCGGCGCGAAAAAGGAATCGCGGCGCATCAAGGTGCCCATGTGCATCGCGGTGGTCGATGAATCGGGCGGCCTGATCGCGTTCGAACGCATGGACGGGTCCAAGGCCGTCAGCGTGCAGCTGGCCCAGGACAAGGCCTTCGCCGCCGCCGTCTCGCGCCGGCCGACACATACCTATAATGAGCGCTGCGTGCCCGGGAATCTGGTCAACGGCATCCAGAACGCCTTCGGCGGACGGTTCACCATCGTCGGCGGCGGCTTTCCGGTGGAAGGTCCCGGCGGGATCGTCGTCGGCGGAATCGGGTGCAGTTCCGGCACCGTCGACCAAGACATGGCAACCGCCCAGGCGGGCCTCCGCGCCTGGGCTAAACCCCCGAGAAAAGGCCGGAAATAGGCCGCACTGATTGACAAGGCTCTAGGGCGCACTACATAGAGTGGGCAGATTACGTGGAGGCACCGATGCCCGATACTCCCATCGCCGAAACCGGCCTCGCGATTACCGACAACGCGGCCAAGCGCATTCGCGCCATCGCCCAGGCCGAGGGCAATCCCGGCCTCGCGCTGCGCGTCACCGTTTCGGGCGGCGGCTGCTCGGGCTTCCAGTACGGCTTCAAGCTGGACTCATCCCAAAATCCCGACGACCGCGTGTTCGAACACGACGGCATTCGCGTGCTCGTGGACGAAACGTCCCTCGACTTGCTGGGCGGCGCGACGCTGGATTTCGTCGAGGACCTGGTCGGATCGTACTTCAAGATGGTCAACCCCAACGCCGTTTCGACCTGCGGCTGCGGCTCGTCGTTCTCGGTGGTCTGATCCCCCGCTCCGAAAATGTGCTAAGAAGAAGGACCCGGTGGCGGGTCCTTCTTCTTTCCGGCGGATCGTCATGAACAAGCCCACTCCCCTCAAGATCGCGTCTTGGAACGTGAATTCCATCAAGGCGCGCCTACCCAACGTGCTGGCGTGGCTGAAGGAAGCCTCGCCCGACATCCTGCTGTTGCAGGAGTTGAAATGCGAGGAGAGCGGCTTTCCGGCGCTTGAGATCGGCGATCTCGGCTACAACCACGCCGTCGTCGGGCAGAAGACCTATAACGGCGTCGCCATTCTCTCCAAGTCCGCCATCGAGGTGGATCATCGCAAACTGCCGGGCGGCGTCATGCCGGTAGGCATGCATTCGCATGACGGCGACGAGCAAGCCCGCTACGTCGAGGGCTTCACCTCGGGCATGCGGGTGGCCTCCATCTACCTCCCCAACGGCAACCCTACCCTGGAGAACGGTCAGCCCAGCGAAAAGTTCGCCTACAAGCTGGCCTGGCTGGAGCGGCTATACGCCCACGCCCGCGCTCTGCTGGCGACCGAGGACGCCGTCGTGCTCGGCGGCGATTTCAACGTCATCCCGGAACCGGAAGACGTTCACGACCCCGAGGCCTGGAAAAACGACGCCTTGTTCCGCATGGAATCCCGTGCCGCGTTCCGCAAAATCATGCACCTGGGCTATACGGATGCCTTCCGCGCCAAGCACCCGACGGCGCAACGCTACACCTGGTGGGACTACCAGCGCGGCGCCTGGGCCAAGGACGACGGCGCGCGCATCGACCACCTGCTGCTGTCCCCCCAGGCCGCCGACCGCCTGGCCGAATGCGACATCGACCGCAAGCCCAGGGGCAAGGAAAAGGCGTCCGACCACACCCCTATCTGGTGCGCCCTGAAAAGCTGAACGTCCGCGCGCCCGGCGCGGGGTTGCGCCGCCCCCGGCCCCATTTTAGAGTGCCGCGGTTCACGCATTCAGGGGAGACAGGCCATGGCCGCCAAAAAGAAACCCAACGCCAGGAAGATCGACAAGGTCGCGCGCAAGCTGCCCAGCCGGCACACCAGCATCGGCCCGGCCAGCGCGCCGCACCGGTCGTACTATTACGCCATGGGCATGACCGAAGACGAAATGCGCCAGCCCTTCGTCGGCGTCGTCACCACCTGGAACGAGGCCGCGCCCTGCAACACCGCGCTCGCCCGCCAGGCCCAGGTCGCGAAAAAGGGCGTCAAGGCCGCCGGCGGCACGCCCCGCGAATTCACCACCATCACCGTGACCGACGGCATCGCCATGGGCCACCAAGGGATGAAATCGTCGCTGGTCAGCCGCGAGGTAATCGCCGATTCCATCGAACTGACCATGCGCGGGCACTGCTACGACGCCCTGGTCGGCCTGGCCGGCTGCGACAAGTCGCTGCCCGGGCTGATGATGGCGATGGTGCGGCTCAACGTGCCCTCGGTCTTCGTCTACGGCGGCTCGATCCTGCCCGGCCGCTATAAGGGCAAGGACATCACGGTCCAAGACGTGTTCGAGGCGGTCGGCGCGCACTCGACCGGCCAGATTTCCGACAAGGACCTGCACGACATCGAAAGCCACGCCTGTCCCTCGGCCGGGTCCTGCGGCGGCCAGTTCACCGCCAACACCATGGCCTGCGTGTCCGAGGCCCTGGGGCTGGCGCTGCCCGGCTCGGCCGGTCCGCCGGCGCCCTACGAATCCCGCGACGCCTATTGCGAGGCCAGCGGCCACGCGGTCATGCGCCTGCTGGCCGACAAGATCCGCCCGCGCGACATCGTCACGCGCAAGTCTTTGGAGAACGCGGCCATGGTGGTGGCGGCGACCGGCGGCTCGACCAATGCCGGGCTGCACCTGCCGGCCATCGCCCACGAAGCCGGGATCAAGTTCGATCTCGACGACGTCTGCCGCATTTTCCGCAAGACTCCTTACATCGCGGATTTGAAACCGGGCGGCAAGTACGTCGCCAAGGACATGTTCGACGCGGGCGGCATGCCCATGCTGCTGCGGGCACTGTTCGACGCCGGACTTTTGCACGGCGACTGCATGACGGTCACGGGCCAGACGATGGCGCAGAACCTGAAGGACGTGAAGTTCGACAAGACCCAGGTCGTCATCCGTCCCGTCAAGAATCCGCTGACGCCCACCGGCGGCGTCGTCGGCCTCAAGGGCAACCTCTCCCCGCAAGGCGCGATCGTGAAGGTCGCCGGCATGAAGATGCAGAAATTCTCCGGCCCGGCGCGGGTGTTCGATTCGGAAGAAGAAGCCTACCAGGCGGTCGTCGAACGCAAATACAAGCAAGGCGAAGTCATCGTCATCCGCTACGAAGGCCCGCGCGGCGGTCCCGGAATGCGCGAGATGCTGTCCACCACGTCCGCCCTGTACGGCCAGGGCATGGGCGACAAGGTGGCCCTCATCACCGACGGGCGCTTCTCCGGCGCGACGCGCGGCTTCTGTATCGGCCACGTCGGACCCGAGGCCGCCGTCGGCGGCCCGATCGGCTTGCTGAAAAACGGCGACATGATCCGCATCGACGCGGTCAAGGGCACCTTGAGCGTCGATCTGTCCGACGCCGAGCTGGCCAAGCGGCGCAAGACGTGGAAACCGCGCAAGCACGACTACCAGTCGGGCACGCTGTGGAAGTACGCCCAGACGGTCGGCGACGCGTGCAAGGGCGCGGTCACGCATCCGGGCGGCGACGCCGAGACCCACGTCTACGCGGATATTTAACAGCCCATCCGGGCGGCGAGGTCGCGGAAATCCCGCGCCGTCACGTCGAAGGCGTGCGCGGGCGAATTCCCGCGCGCCAATCGACGCAGGTTCCGAACACGTCGAAGATCAACGCCTTAATGTTCCGATCGATACTCATGGCCCCCACCGCCGCGATTCGTTCAAGCCGCGCCGGAAAAGCCTATCATTACCGGCCGCACAACACGAACCCCGGCCCCGCTTGCCCCGGACGCCCTTTCTTTGCTACACGACTCCGGACAGCGCCGCCGAAGCCGGGCCTACCGGACGGGGGCGCTTGAAACACGAGGGATGGCATTGCCATGACGGTCCAGAAGCCCCGACCCGGGCGCCGAATTAAAGCGATTGCTTGCGCGGCGCTGGCCGCCGCGACCCTGCTGGCGTCGGCCGCGAACGAAGCCGACGCCGCCATCCTCCAATGCGTGCAATACGCGCGCAGCATCACCAATGTGCCCCTCAAGGGCGATGCCTGGACGTGGTGGAGCAAAGCTCCCGTCGCGCGCTTGGCCCGGGGCCAGGAACCTGAAATGGGCGCGATCCTGGTTCTGCGCAAAACCCGGATCCTTCCCCGCGGACATGTCGCCGTGGTTTCCGAAGTGGTGAGCCGCCGAGAAATCGTGATCGATCACGCCAATTGGGCCTCGCGCCGCGCGGACCGGGGCCAAATCGACCTCGCCGTCCGTGTCCTCGACGTCTCGCCCGCCAACGACTGGTCCCAGGTGCGGGTTTGGCATGCACCGTCGGATTCCTTCGGCCAGCGCGTTTATCCGGCCTATGGGTTCATCTATGCCTTCGACGGCCTGAGCTACGACTCCTGACCCCCCCCGTGTCCCCGTCCCCCACGCCCACGCCGCCGGACAAGGGCCTGGACATCCAGACTTGGCTGAACCAGCAGGAACCGACCTGGACGGCCTGGAGCGTCGGCGTCCTGCTGGGCGCGCTGTGCGTCGCCTTCGGCCTGCGCGGGATTTACGCCTATTGGCGGGGCGAGGCGCCGGACAAGCAAAAAGGCATTCCGACGCCGCCCATGGCGCTGGGCCTTCTCGTCTTCGGAACCTGGGTGCTGTGGGTGTTCGGAATTTCCCGGCTGCCGGGATAGCAAAGACCAATCAGGCCTTGCGTCGCGTGACGCCGCTGGTCTTGGGGGCGGCCGGCGTCCGCGCGAGGTCTTCGATCGCCTCGACGATCCTCTCTTGCATCTCGGCCGCGATCAGCGAGACCTCGACCTCTTCGACCGAGGCGGCCGACACCAGCGCCGACAGGGGATCGAGCGCGGTGACTTCGGCCATGCCGTCATCCATGACCTGAACCGCGACCGAACAGCTGGCCACCGCGCCGGCCCGGGAGGAAAGCGCCAGCGCCCGCAGCGCCAGTTCCTCGTGGTGCAGGCGCAAAAGGACGTAGGGCCGGAACGGCACGCCGAGCCGTTCGCGGAACGCACCCTGCAAATCCAGCGGCGGCGCCACCGAAAAGCCGTGGGCGCGAAAGACTTGGCTCGCCCGTTCGACGGCGGCCTTGAACGGCATATTCAGAACGATGGTCAGATGATCCTGGTCCATTTCTCGGACTTCTCCCTCGACGTGGTTTTTGCTCTTCTGCTTCGGGGGCAACATCGGCGGAGGAACCATGGCCATGCCTGAGTCGCCCGGTTAAGCGGAATCGAGTCCACCTTCGCACTTGGTTGATAAAACCCTTCAAAATCAAGGCCAAGTTGCGAATCGGATGGCACAGTCCCCTATAAAAAGCGGGGAGACGTTCCGTGATTCCCGGTGTTTTTACGGCGAATCGGGGGCGTCGTTCCCTGTGAGAAGCGTGGAACCCGTGGATAACAACCGCGGGGGGCGTCCCAATCGCGCCGTCGCGGCTTCGTGCCCGGCGGCGTTTTGTTTATCCGCATGGGGTAAAATCACGAAGAACACGGGGATCACGGAGAAGAAAAATATCTTTCTCTGTATTCTCCGCGTCCCCCGCGGTTCATGCGCCGCATCCTAATGGGGCACGGGGAGCCGGACGTTCTTGCTTTCAAGCAACTTGACGAACTCCTCGGCCGGCATAGGCTTGGCGAAGTGATAGCCCTGAAGAATCTCGCAGCCGAGATCGCGCAGAACGTCGGCGCAGTCTCCTGTTTCGACGCCTTCGGCGATCACCTTCATTTTCAACGTGTGCGCCATGTTCAGGATCGCCCTGAGAAGGGTCATGTCCTTCGGCGACTTGAGGATGTTCTTGATGAACGACCGGTCGACCTTGAGGGTCTCGAACGAATAGCGGGTCAGGTAGCTCATCGCCGAATACCCGGTCCCGAAATCGTCGAGCGAAAGCTGCGCGCCGAGATCCTTGATCGCGTGCAGCATCGCTTCGGCCTCCGCGCTCTCTCCGAGCAGCAGGCGTTCGGTCACCTCGACCTCCAGGCAAGTCGCGGGCAATCCGGTTTCGGCCAGAATCCCCTGCATCTTGTCGACCAGATCGGTGTCGGCGAACTGACGCGGCGAAAAGTTGACGGCGACGAAGAACCTCGAGCCCGCGAGTTTCCGCCAGTGGGCGGCGTCGCGGCAGGCCGTGCGCAGGACCCAGTCGCCGATCGGGAGAATGAGCTCGCTCGCCTCGGCGAGCGGGATGAACTTGTCGGGCGGGACGAAGCCCAACTCCTCGTTTTTCCAGCGGATCAGGGCCTCGGCGCCGACGATGGCGCCGCTCCGGGCCTCGACCAGCGGCTGTTAGAACACGCGGAACTCGTCTTTTTCGAGGGCATGCCGCAACGCGGATTCGACCTTCAGGCGCGCGCTCGCCTCCTTGTCCATGCCGACGGTGAAAAAACGGTAGGTGTCGCCGCCGCGCTCCTTCGCCCG